>JAISIJ010000321.1 GCA_031262245.1 Oscillospiraceae bacterium
GTTAGGAAAACGGAGCAATTAGTCTGAGAATATTAACCCAGTCGAATTTATGTATCGTACCGATTTTATGTCGAAAGTCTGATATAGTTATATCTTGACGTTTATCGGTGCGAACAACAGTAGGGCAACGCAAACCGCTTTCTTGCCAATATTTTAAAGTATAGTCGTATTCGGTTCGTATTTTTTTGTTGGAAGTCATTTTAAGACATATAACTTTTATCGTGTCAGAATTTTCTATTATCAGTACAGGTCGGTTTTTTCCGCTGCCGGGACAATCTTCATACTCCCAGTAAGCATAGTAAATATCACCCGGATTCATTTAAATACCCCTTATTCTCAATCGTCTTCCGGGTCATATTCTTCTTTCGGAAGAATCAAAACTCCGTCCTTGTTGCGAATTCCCGATATAGGCTTAACACCATTCAGTTCGAGTTGTTCGGAAAGTGATGTTTCTTTTTCGTTTTCGGAGAAATATTCTTTTATGCTTTCTGTTGGTATAATGTTACTGTTTTTTTCATTGGCAACTGCCCAAGGTGAATTTTCTGCGTGTGATTTATTTCTTAATGTCAAAGCAGAATATTTGCCGTAATCTTTTTCGACATTTACTAATGTTGTTAATTCTTCAATAGTAAAAGCATCATAATTAAAATCTTCTTCCGGAGGAATAGGATTGCTCTCATTTGCTTTATATTTATGATAAATTTCACGGACAACAGGACCGTGCTGCCAAGGCTCGATATTTTCGTTAAAAAGCGAATGTCCTGTTTTAGCAAGGTGACGACCTTGTGCATAGTATAGTAACTTTTGTAAATTCATATTTGAAACATCACCGTCAGTATCCGAATTAATATTGACGAAGTATTTTGCAACATCATATACACTTGCCATAACACATTCTCCTTTACGATGATTTAATACTATATCATATAATATGCCCACTCTACATTGAGTATAAACCTATTTTTAGATAATGTCAACTCTTTTGTTTCGAAAATCTCCTCATACTTGAAACGCAACTTAATTTTTTAATTAAACGAGGACTTCACCGCCTACTTATAGGTTTTTCTTCGGCGGTATTGAAATTTAAAATATAAACAAAAACCTCCTCGACAATTTATGCCGAGGTTTTTTTATTAGGATAGTTTAACGCTAAATTTCCAATTACTGGTGGTCAAAAAGGCTTTTCTTCCGTTTAGCTTATAGTGAATTCTATATGAATTTTTTTAAGGGAGAAGATTTTATGGAAATCACAATATTTGGAATTATTTGTACAGTCGTCGGAGTGGTCTGTGACATAATTATGAAAACAATGTCTGAGCGTTCTTCAGTTAAACGAGAAGTAATTAATAACTTCATAAAAGAAGAGAGGAATCCCAAAATAATAGAATTGAAAAAATATTTTAAAGACTTAGAAAATTTTGAGTCAAAAGATTTTGACTCAAAAGCTGAAGAAATTATTGTTTACTATAATACACTTGTTAATGGCGAAAAAGAACGAATCATATTAGTTAAATACCTGAAAAATAACAACCTTGAATTTGATATATTATATATTTTTGAAATTTTAGAACCCCATATAATGGAAAAACGTTCCGATAAATTCGATAAATTCGGTAAAGAAAATTATCACTACGCCATAAATTTTGAAATTCTTTATAATGAGTTGAATTCCAAAAAATAATTTAGGGAAGTAAACCTATAAGTATTATTAAAATTCGGTTTATATTCTGCTTGCAATGTTGCCGTGAGTAAACCTATAAGTGGTTGTTGAAGTCCTCGTTTAATTAAAAAATTAAGTTGCTGTTCAAGTATGAGGAGATTTTCGAGATAAAAAATACTATGACAAAGATTAAAAATGTATCAATTTTCGGAATAAAACTCTTGACAGCGATTTTTATTTAAGTATAATAGTATAAGGGGATATGTGGGTCGGCGGCATTAAATAAAACATATAGTTCATTAATATTAGGTTAAATATGTGGTTTATTAGTATTAGATTAAAATATGTATTTCATTAATATTAGGTTAAAATATGTATTTCGGCGGCGGGTTAAAATATATGGTTCATTGGCATTAGATAAAAATATGTGGTTCATTGGCATTGAATTAAAATATGCGGTTCATTGGTATTAGGTTAAAATATGTGGTTCATTGGTATTAGGTTAAAATATGCGGTTCGGCGGCGGGTTAAATATAATTTGTCATACATAAAATTAAAAAGGATATTTAGGTTAAATTAACAACATTTTGCATTAATTTAAAACAGCATAATGAATAGCACCACTATGTAGAATTTTCAAAGATAACAAATAATATACTATATAAATAAGGAAAAGAGCAAATGAGTTTAAACATCTTCGACAGTTGGTCAACAAGCTATAAAAAACCTTTCGGAGCAATAAAGAAAGGCTCGAAATGCAGTTTTACGATAAAACTTCCAAAATATATGAAATTGGATTTTGCACCTGTAATGGTTTTTTACCGCAACGGATTCAAAGAACGCTTTATCAATATGACTTTGCAGGATACCTATATCAACGAGGACGGTTGGACGTCAAAAGAAACGGACGATTACAACACATACACCGCCGAATTTACCGCAAATCATATCGACATTCACTACTACTATTTCGCAATAACATCAGACGGTATCCGCCGATATATCAAACGTCGTGACAGGCACACGGGAAGTTTGGACGGCAGAGATGTTTTCCAACTGACCGTTTACGATTCCGATTTTAAAACTCCCGACTTCGTCAAAGGCGGGGTAATGTATCAAATTTTCCCGGATAGATTCAATAAAAGCGGCAAGGAACACCCGAATGTTCCAGCGGACAGAGTTTTCAGAGAGGATTGGGACGGCACTCCCTGCTATAAGCCCGACGCAAAAGGTCACGTTTGGAACAACG
>JAISIJ010000281.1 GCA_031262245.1 Oscillospiraceae bacterium
AATTCCTTTTATAATATTAATAGGTAGTTCGGTATTTCTATTAATTAAACGTCGTAGAACAGAGTATTGCTTTATTTCATCTTGTACGTTAACCATAAATGAAACTAAAATTCAGAAGAAATATGAACCATTTTGTTTTGAAACTGAATGGAAAGAAATAGCAGAACGACATAACTTTACTTTTGAAGATAAGACAAGCTAACGGATAATAGAAATAAAATCACATATGTTTTTTGCTAATTTGATAAAAATCGCTTTTTAAAAGATATAACGGAAAAATTAATAATACAAAAAAGAAGTCTTTAAAACAAAAAACTTCTTTTTTAATGATAAAAAATTATATGTGTAGGTGCGTGTTCGAAAATGCAGATGTTTATCGTAAATAGTATTAATTTACGATAAACATATAAACATATTATACACCAAAAAAATCAAAAAGTCAAGTACTTTTTTAAAAAAATTTATATTATTTTGTATATAATTTTCATTTTTAGTAAAAAACAAAGGTGAAAAACCGTTAAAATAAGCAAATTTATGAATAATAAATTTTATTTTAGTCAAAATTTTAGTCAAAATTTTAATAAAAAATAGGAGGTCTAATATGCCAAAAATGCAAAGAAACATCTACAAACGTAAAGACGGTAGATTTGTAGGAAATTATATTAAAGGAAGGGATGAAAATGGCAAAGCCATTTACGGTTATGTTTATGCACGAAACTATTCAGACTGTAAAGCAAAATTAGAAGAGGCAAAAAAATCAGTTTTAACATCCGAAGTCAAACAAGTTCAAAAATATACAGTTGCAAAATCTCTTGAACAATATTTAGAAAATACTAAAGTAAAATATAAAAAAACCTCAATAAACATATACAACAGATATATTACAAATTATGTAGAACCATTTTTTAAGGGAATTTCGATAGACGAATTGTCATCTCAAAAAATGCAAGAATTTATAAACTACATGTTTGAAAAAAATTTATCTGTCGGTACTGTTCAAGCTGTGGTTAATTTTATAAAAAAAGGAATAAAGTATACTGTAGTAGGTGATACTTTATCCGTTGAAATGCCAAAAAAAACAAATCGCAATATTGAAGTTTTGACTTCTGATGAACAGAAAATTCTCGAATATACTGCAAAAGTTTATGATGATAATTTATATGTTGCAGTTATGCTCTGTCTGTATTTAGGGTTAAGAATAGGAGAAGTTTGCGGTCTAAAATGGGAAGATATATCATTTACTGAATCAACATTACAAGTATGCAGAACTATGGAACGTGTAAAAGATGGGAACGAAACAAAAATAGAATTATTAGAACCCAAAAGTAGAGCTTCGGTAAGGAAAATTCCTGTTCCGGCAATGCTTATCGAATTACTAAAAAATCATAAAAATAAGACAGGAGGTGAATTTGTTCTTTGGAAAAATAATAAATTTATAGAACCCAGAAATTTACAATACCATTTTAAAAAATTACTGAAAAAAGCTGAATTAAAAGATATTAATTTTCACTCCACAAGACATTGCTTTGTAGTGAGAGCATTAGAACAAGGGCTTGATATACAGGCAATTTCAGAAATACTCGGTCATTCATCTGCTATTGTAACTTTAAGACAATATGCACAATCTGTTGATGCTCACAAACGAGAACAATTAGAAATTTTAAGTAATATTCACAAATTAAATTAGTCAATATTTTAGTATAAATATAAAAACAAGGCATAATTATAGATATTATGCCTTGTCATCGTAAATTAATACTATTTACGATAAACAGTAATATTTTGGTATTAATTAATGGGAAAATGAATTATGATAAAATTAGCAATTGTTGATAAAGACGAGAAATATCTGGATAGAATAGGGAACTTCTTTTTAAAATACAGCAGCAATATTACGATTTTCACCTTTACCGATATGGAAGTCGCTGTGAAAAAATTAGAAACAGGACATATTGACTTTTTTCTTGTTAACGATAAAATTGAAATTAATGATGAAATACTTAAAGATATTAATGAAAACATTGTTTTTTGTTATCTTATGGAAGAAAGTGACTATGCTACATATAAAAATAAACCTGCAATTTTCAAATATCAAAAATTGGAATTTATATACAAACGCATTATCGATATTTGTGCATCGGTATTGCCTGAGTCGTCAAGCAGTATAAAATCTTTTGATACAAACACTTCGACAGTTGTTTTTGTGTCACCAGCCGGCGGTGTCGGTGTTTCAAGCCTTGCTGTTGCATTTGCAAAAAAGAACGCTTCTATGGGAAAACAGGTTTTATATGTTAATCTTGAACAAACCGGAAGTACAGACGATTTTTTTGAATTTTCATCGGAAGTTGACATGAATCTCAGAAACGTAATTTTAGCAATTAAGAATAAAAAAGAAAAATTACAATATAAACTTCAAAGTCAAGTTGAAACAGATAAAACTAATGTTTCTTTTTATCGGACACCGGAAGTTGCACTTGATATAAAAGAGCTAAAAACCGATGAAATTGAACTTCTTGTTTCAACTTTGAAATCAATGGATAAATACGACATGGTTATTATAGATATTAATTTCTATTTCACTCCTTCTGTATTTGCAGTTTTTAAATCAGTTGACAAAATAATCTTTATTTCGGATGGACAGAAAATATCAAACACAAAATTACTTAGAGCTTACGATGCTATTGAAAAGTTCGAGGATGGAGAGAATTTAAGTTTTTCAGTTTTGCCGAAAATCAGTCTTCTTTATAATAAATTCGGAAAATCAAGTAGAGAAGCTGATACACGTTTAAATATGATAGGTCATATTAAAAGATTTGAAAGTCCAAATTATCATGATATAATTAATGCGATTTCAGATTCTTCGGTTCTTGATAAGATTTAATATAAACGTGTAACCTGTGTATATCGGAGGAAAAAAATGACAAACGAATATAAAGAAGAATTTATAAATTCAATAAAGGATTATATAATTAACAATGTGCAATTAGGTCAACTTAGTGACGAAGAACTTAAAGATGAAATTGAAAATATCGTCAGTGAAAAAACAAAAGGCAAATACATTGCAATTGATACTCTCAATAGTATTATTAATCAAATTTACAGTTCTATTCGAGGTTTAGGTCTTTTAGACAGCATTATCGAAAATGACGACATAACCGAGGTTATGATTAACGGACCCGATAATATCTTTATTGAAAAAAACGGTAAGCTGATTAAATTTGAAGATAGCTTTGAAAGCGAGGAAAAATTAAAAGATATTATACAAAAAATAGTCGGACGTGCCGGTCGTGAAGTTAATACCGCTAATCCTATTGTAGACACCAGATTGTCTGATGGAAGCCGTGTCAATGTAGTTTTACCGCCGATTTCGATGTGCGGTCCGATACTTACTATTCGAAAATTTTCCAAAACACCGATGACTATTGAAAAACTCATAAAATATGGTTCTATAACAAAAGACATAGCAAACAAAATAGAAATTCTCGTAAAGGCAAAATACAACATATTTATCTGCGGCGGAACGGGTTCGGGCAAAACTACGTTTTTGAATGCGGTTTCAAACTATATTCCGAAAGATGAACGTATTATTACCATTGAGGATTCTGCCGAATTGCAAATTAAGGGAATAGACAACTTGGTTTCGCTTGAAACGAGGAATGCCAATGCAACCGGTGTCGGCGAGGTTACTATCAGGGATTTGATTAAGTCATCTCTGCGTATGCGTCCCGAACGCATAGTTGTCGGCGAGGTCAGAGGCGGAGAGGCTCTTGATATGCTTCAAGCGATGAACACAGGACACGACGGTTCTCTTTCGACAGGACACGCAAACTCAACGCAAGATATGCTTTCACGTCTTGAAACAATGGTGCTTCAAGGCGCAGCCGGATTACCGCTTGATGCGATACGTCAACAGATTTCTTCTGCGGTTGACATAATTATACATTTATCGAGGTTGCGTGACCATTCGAGAAAAACTATGGAAATAACAGAAG
>JAISIJ010000001.1 GCA_031262245.1 Oscillospiraceae bacterium
CTTATGTATATGCTCAAATGATTGCAGGTAAAGATGCAAAACGTCAAGGCGAGGCTAAAAACTCTTGGTTGACAGGTACTGCGGCTTGGAATTTTGTTGCTGTTTCTCAGTATATCCTCGGAATTATGCCTGATTGGACAGGTTTGAAAGTTGACCCTTGTATTCCTAAAGAATGGGATGGCTTTACCGTTACACGTCAGTATAGAGGTGCAACTTATGATATTACTTTCAAAAACCCCGACCACGTTTATAAAGGTGTTAAATCTGTTACTGTAGACGGTGTTGCCGTTGAGGGTAATGTTATTACAGCAAATGAAAAAGGTAAAACTTATAAAATTGAAGTAGTTTTAGGTTAGAATAATATTGCTGATTGTTGTAATAACAATCAGCTTACATAAAAAATACGGAATCAGAGGTATAATATGGATTGTTTGTTTTGCAAGATTATTGCCGGGGAAATTCCCTCAACTAAAATCTATGAGGATGAATATGTTTATGTGTTTAAGGATATTAATCCCATTGCACCTATACATTATTTATTAGTACCGAAAATTCATATCGCAGATGCAAACGGTATTACTCCCGAAAATTCTCATTATATTGCAAAGGTTTTTGAAGTTGCCGCTAAAATTGCAGAAGAAGAGAATATACCCAGTTACAAGATTATAAATAATTGCGGTAAAGATGCAGGGCAAACTGTTTTTCATATTCATTTTCATTTAATATCCGGAAAGAGATTTAAGGAGCATAAAAATGCAGATATATGAACTTAAAGTAGCAGGGATTACAAGACAATTGGTAAAATGTCCGTTAAATGAAAAAATAGATATTGCCGGTTTTATTATGTTGGGTGATGTTGAGTTGACTGTTGCCTGTGCTGAAGAATTGCTGAAGAAATCTCCGAAATTTGATGTTATTTTCACTGCTGAAGCAAAATCCATTCCACTTGCTTATGAAATGGCAAGACAATCGGGGAAACCTTATGTTGTTGCTCGAAAATCCAAAAAACTGTATATGTATGATACCATAGAAACAACAGTACGTTCTATTACAACTGATAATATTCAAAAATTATATTTAAGCGGTGCAGAAATAGAAATAGTTAAGGGTAAAAATGTTCTTATTGTTGACGATGTTGTGTCTTTGGGTGATAGTTTGCGTGCAATGGAGGAACTTGTTCAGAGTGCTGGCGGTAATATTGTGGGCAAAGCATTTGTGCTTGCTGAAGATAAAGCTGCTGAACGTGATGATATTATATTTTTAGAGAAATTACCCCTGTTTTTTAAGTAGGGTAGGGGTTTTGTTTAGGATTGGCTGTTAAGGAAAAAATTATGACAAGGAAAGCGGTTTGGTTTGGTGTTCCCTATGTTTTGGGATTGTTTTTTGCTGTTACTTTGTCTTATTTTACCGTTGAATTCCCACGAGATTTATTATCACCGCTGATTATCACTCCTTTTCTCATATTTATCGGTGTAAAAGTGGTCAATACTCCGAAAAAACTTATCGTTGTGTTGGCTGCGTTTGTGATTGGTTTTTGGTGTTATAATATTTATTATTTGACTTCTGTTAAACCTATTGAAAATTTAGATAAGCAAACTGTTTCTTTTTCAGGCAGAATTGCAGAAATCGGCGGTACTAAAGAGGACCAAAGCAGTTATGTTTTTGAGGGTAGGGTAGGGGATTTAGGCGGTAGAGAGAATTTTCCCATAACACTTAATTATTATGGTTCAAGTTTGATATGTGATTATAATGATAAAATTACTGCTGATGTCACACTTGAAAAGATTGTTGATAAATATACTTTTCCTGCCAAAAAATATTATAATTCTAAGAACACTTATTTTGAAATAACAAAACTTGAGAATTTAAAAATTCAACACCCGCAGTTTTCTTTTAAACGTGACTTAATGCACTTTCGTGAAAAACTTATTAAGCAGTTTAAATATGTTCTTGACGGTGAAGAATTGGGCATTTGTGTGGCATTGATTTTCGGTGACACAGCCCTTATTGACGAGGAAACAGAAACTATTTTACAAAAATCGGGCATTTCTCACGTTACTTCCGTGTCGGGTTTTCACCTTGTTTTAATTACGGGAATTTTGGTATATTTTTTTAAATTTTTAAGAGTTAATCGCAAAGTCAGTTTTTTTCTCATAGTTGCAATTTTAATGATGTTTGCAATGGTTACTACTTTTCCCGTTGCAATGATACGTTCTTTGATAATGTGTATCATTTGGCTTAGTGCGGAGCTTTTTTTGCGTCAAGCTGATTTGCTGAATTCTTTGTGCTTGGCTGTAATTTTTATGACGATTACGACACCCTATTTATTTACGAATGTTTCTTTTTTGCTGAGTATTACCGGAGTTTTCGGTATAGGTGTTGTTGCACCGTATCTTAGCAAAAATATTAATAAGTATCTAAAACCTTTTGTTTTTATGACTGTTGTGGCGGTTGCTATTTTACCGGTATCGTTGTTGTTTTTTGATTTTACATCCCTTATTTCTCCTATTGCTAATGTGATTTTTGTGCCGTTCCTTTCATTTGCCTGTATATTACTGGCGTTATCAGGCTTTTGTTGTGTGCTTACATTGTTTGCATATCCTCTTATTTGGATTGCCGGTCTTTGTTGTAAAATAGTAATATGGGGCTTGAATATACTTAATATGGTTCCAACTTTACCCTTGGGAAATGACAATTATAAATATGTAATGTTATTATTAGTAGGATTTATCATTGTTATATTTTGTTATAAACCTTCGGTGAAAAATTTGTCTTTGCTGATTTGTTCCTGCTTTGTGGCATTTTTAGGGATAATCGGTATAATAAATGTTAGTAATAATGAACTTAAAGTAAAGACTTTCGGTACTGCAACTATAATATCCAAAGGGAAGAATGCGGATATTATTGACAAAGGAGATAGATTTGATTATAAATCTGTTTTGCAGTATTTGAATGAAAATAATATCACGCAGATAAATGCGGTATATTTGTTAAAAAATGAGCAATATCTGTATGCGAAATACTATAATTTAGATTATAAGTATATGTTTGTAAGAAATGATGCCTTTATCGGCAACTTAAAGAATGTTGATTATATCGGTTCGGGAATGATTTTGAGATATAAAAATTATCAAGTAGAGCTTTGTGATAACAGCGAAGAGGCATTTATACTGAATTATTCAAGTGGATAGGAAGAGGCAGTAATGAGTCGTTTATACTATTATTATGGTAAAGATATATATACTGTCGGTGAAGAAACTGCTAAACTTTTGAAAAAATTCGGCGGTTCTGAAACAAGGGTACAAGGGTCTAAGGATTTAGATTTATCTCTCATTTCAGATAATATTATGCAATATTCTATGTTTGCACCTTACAGCGTTGTTTATATAAATGATTTTAATGCCGATGATTTGTCTGCAGAAAAAACAGAGAAGTTTTTTGATATTTTAAGCAATATCCCCGATACCTCCAAGGTGATAATTTCCGTAACAGGGGTTGATATTTACGGTGGAAAGAAAACCATTACCGCAAAAAACAAAAAGCTTGCGGATTTTGTTAAAATAAACGGAGAAGTCAGAGAATTTAATCTTAAAACAAGAGCAGAATTAATCAAAATGTTGCAGAAAGATTATCCTATTCAAAGCAATGCCGCAAACTTACTTTGTGAATATTGTTTAGACGATACTCTTTCGGTTATGACGGAAATTGAAAAACTTTCCTGCTATACACAAAATATTGACATTCAAGCTGTAAATATTATGGTGAGCAAGCGGCTTGATACAAATGCTTTCGCTCTAGCAAAGGCTGTGACTGCTTTTGACGGGAGAACTGTTTTCAGATTGCTCGACGAACTTTTTACCTGTCAAGCTGAACCTATTCCTATTTGGTCGGCTATCAGCTCTTCGTTTATAGATTTATATCGTGCAAAAACTGCCGTGCAATGCGGAAAAAATCAACAGATTATCGAACAGGATTTTAATTATAAGGGCAAAAGTTTTGTTGTCACCAATGCTATTCGTGCAGTCCAGAGAATTTCTCCTCAAAAACTGCGGTATTGTTTGCAAATAATTACACAAACAGATATGCTTTTAAAATCCAGTCCTATGGATAAAAGGATATTAATGGATATAGCATTAACTAAGATGTTGGTTAAATAATACATCAAATATTACGAAAAAGTAAATAATGTTAACAAAAATTTTTCTTTTTTTAGTGGAATTTTTCTTAATAATGTGATAGAATTATTGAGAAAAAGTTTTTGTCTGTCATTTTGAATAAATTTTTCGATGTTTTTTTGTACATATCTAATAAAAAAACCAAAATATTGGTGAAAACATACAAATAATAATGCAATAAATAGATAAAATTTGTCGAAACTTACAAGAAAAGATTTTTCCCAAAGAAAAAATAAAAATTAATAAAAATTATAAAAATAATTCATTGTTTTTAATTGTTTTATATGTTATAATTAGTCAAGATATTAATTGCTTACCGAAAAAGGAGTATGTTTTTATGGCACAGGCGAAACAGCAGCAAGCTGCAATAGTAGACCCCGCAGCGGTTGCGAGGGCTTTGCCGGCATCAACCAAAGCGGCTGCAATTTTGATTGCCTTGGGTGTTGACAGTGCAGCGGAAATCTACAAACACCTTAAAGACAAAGAAATTGAAGAATTATCCTTTGAAATTACAAAGATAGAAAAATTATCCTCTGACGAAATGTCGGCGATAATGGATGAGTTTTATGAACTCTGTGTTGCTCAAAAAGTTATTACCGAAGGTGGCGTTGAATATGCAAGAGAGATTTTAATTCGTGCTTTCGGTATAAATCGTGCCGGGGAATTAATGGAAAGGCTTACGGCTGCCGCACAATCACACGCATTTGATTTTTTGAAAAAAGTGGATTATAAATCCTTACTTATGATTTTGCAGAGCGAACACCCCCAAACCATTGCACTTGTTCTTTCTTATGTAAGACCCGAGGTTGCGTCAAAGGTTATTGCCGAACTCCCTACAAAAATTCAGGTAAGTGTTTTTCATAGAATTGCACAGATTGACCGTACTTCACCTGAGATTATTGCTATAGTTGAGGGAGTTATTTCTAAAAAAATCGGTGCATTTGTTACACAGGAAACTACTGAAATCGGCGGTGTTAATTATCTTGCCGAAGTTATGAATAATGTTGACAGCAGAACAGAGAAGTTTATCTTTGATGAGTTGGCTGAAAGTAACCCCGACCTTGCTATTGAAATACGCAAGAGAATGTTTGTGTTCGAGGATATTGCACTCCTTGATAACAGGGAAATTCAGACATTCTTGCGTGAATGTGATATGAAAGATGTTACCATTGCACTTAAAGGTGTTAATGAGGAATTGCAAAGCACATTTTTCTCCAATATGTCCCAACGTCAACAGGAAACTATCAAAACGGATATGGAATATCTCCATAATGTTCGTTTGAAAGACGTTGAAGAGGCACAGCAGCGTATCATTGCAATTATTCGAGACCTTGAACAAAAAGGTGAAATTGTTATCAGCAAAGGCGATAAGAGCGATGTAATTGCCTAACGGGGGTTGTGTGGGGAGAGAACCTGTGGGCGGCGTGGAGGGCTGTTTTTAAATGGTTCTCTGTGCAGATTTTAAGGTGATTATTAATTGTAATTCAATTATAAAAAGAGGAGTTTAATATGGGCAGATTTGAAGCAGGTATGGAATCAATGGTCGATACTTATATCTTTGAGGCTACGGGATTGCTTGAAGACCTTGATAAGATACTTATTGACACAGAAGAGTCTAAAAGTTTCAGTGATGACAACGTAAATGAAATTTTCCGTATAATGCACACTATAAAGGGTTCGTCTGCAATGATGGGACTTGATAATATGGCAACACTTGCTCATCATATTGAGGATTTGTTCTTTATTATCCGTGATAATCCTACTGTTGTGGGTAAAAATCAAATGGAACAGTTATTTGATATTTGCTTTACTGCCAACGACCTCTTGAAAACCGAATTGGATTTAATTCAAGACAGCGAAAGTACTGCTACCGATTTCAGCGAAGAAATAAGTAAGATAGCTCAATTTATTGAGGTTGTTAAAAACGGCGGTTCTGAAATTGAGGTTGCAACAGTTGGAACGGATGTAAAACAGGAGATAAATGCTGTTTCTGCACAGGGAATGTTTTCTATTCGTGTGTTCTTTGAAGATGGTTGCGAAATGGAAAATCTCCGTGCATTACTTGTTATAAATCAGATTAAAGACGATTGCAAAATGCTTGAATTTGAACCTGCAGATATTGAAAGCAATTCTGAAACTGCTAAATATATCAGCGAAAAAGGTTTTGTAATACATTTTATTCCTAAAGACGATACAAATGAAAAGGCTATTTTTGAGGTTGTTGAAAATGCGTTGAATGTGCGTTCTTATGAGATGTTGGATAATCCCGATATGTCTGCACCGATAATTGTTGAAAAAGAACAAAAAGAGAAAGCTGAAAGACCTCAAATTGCAAGTGTTAATCTTGAAAAAGAAGAACCTGTTGTTGAGGAAAACTCGAAAGAGAGTATTGAAAAACAATTGGCAACTCTTAACAAGACGGTTGAAGAAAAGAATGTACAATCGGCTAATGCGGCAAAAGCTAATGCCGGCAAACAAAGCTTAATCAGCGTTAATCTTAATAAACTTGACCAATTATTGGATATGGTTGGCGAGATTGTTATTGCAGAGGCTATGGTTACTGCAAGCCCCGATTTAAAAAGACTTAAATTAGATAATTTTCAAAAATCTGCACGTCAATTGCGTAAACTGACAGACGAACTTCAAGATATTGTTATGTCTATAAGAATGGTACCTCTGTCAGGTGTGTTCAATAAAATGACACGAATTGTGCGTGATATGAAAGTAAAACTCAATAAAGACGTAAACCTTGTTTTGGAGGGTGAAGAAACAGAGGTTGATAAATCTATTATCGACAACCTTAATGACCCTATTATGCATATGGTGCGTAATTCAATGGACCACGGCATTGAGGAAAATGTTGAGGATAGAATTAAAGCCGGAAAGCCTGCCAAGGGTACAATTACCCTTGCCGCATATAACTCTTCGGGCGAGGTTATAATAGTAGTAGCCGACGACGGCACAGGCATAGATGTTCAAAATGTACTCCGCAAAGCCGAATCACAAGGTATTCTCACGAAACCTGCATCTGAATATACTGATAAAGAAGCGTTTAATCTTGTTATGATGCCCGGATTTTCCACTAATGAAGAAGTTACCGAGTTTTCGGGACGTGGTGTGGGAATGGACGTTGTAAGGAAGAATATAGAGAAAATCGGCGGTACAGTTTCTGTTGACAGTAAATGGGGTTGCGGTACTAATTTCATTATAAAAATTCCGCTTTCTTTGGCTATTGTTGACGGTATTGAAGTAAGCGTAGGTCCTTCTATTTTTACAATTCCCATTAATTCCATTAAAGAATTTATTAAACTTAAAGAAAATCAGATTTTCCTTGACACAAGCGGAAAAGAAATGGTTAAAATACGCAATCAAGTATTTCCTCTCTTGCGTTTGCACGAATATTACGGACTTGAGGCGAAGTCCACCAATGCTCTTGACGGCGTTGTTGTGGTTGTTGAGAGTGAGGGTAAATCAACTTGTTTACTTGCCGACGAACTTATCGGAGAACAACAAGTTGTTGTTAAACCTTTCTCACCTATGCTTAACCGTTATAATGTTAAACAAAACGGTATGGCAGGCTGTACTATTCTTGGTGACGGGTCTATTACTATTATTCTTGATATATCCAATATTATCAGAGATTATTAAAACTTCCGTAAGTGTAAAATATACAAAATCTAATGCAGATATTTGCAGAAAGGAAAAAAGATGGCAGATGAAATGATGAAAACAACGGAGGAAACCCTTGCTCAATTTCACGAGCACGGCGGAGAGGCGTTGTTGTTTACTATAGACCAAACAACTTACGGTGTTCCTATTCAGTATATTACCGAGATTATCGGTGTTCAGCCTATAACTATTGTTCCGAAAGTACCTTATTATATCAAAGGTGTTATAAATATCAGAGGTAAAGTGGTTCCTGTTATAAATATCAGAAATAAAATTGCTTTACCCGAAATTGACTTTGATGAAAAGACCTGTATAATAGTTGTGGATGTAGAGGAAATTACCGTTGGTCTTATTGTTGACAGAGTGCGTGAGGTTGTGAATGTAAATCCCAACGACATTTGTTCAACATCGGAATATAAGAGCATTAACCAGAATAATTATATTGAGGCAATTATTGATTCGGGCGGAGAGATTAAGCAATTACTTAATATTCACAGACTTATTGAAGAATAGGGAGATATTCGGTAATTCAGAGGAGGGAGTAAGTTAATGGCAATTATAAAATTGACTGACCAAGAATTTAAGAGAATTGTTGATTATGTTCACAGTAATTTCGGTATAAACCTTGCTAAAAAATGAGTGATTATTGAGGGCAGACTTTCTAATTTGGTTGCTGAAGAAGGATTTGCCAACTTTACGGAATACCTTAACCATATCTTTGCCGATAGTTCCGGACGTAAAATAGTTGCTTTTGTTAATAAAGTTACGACAAACCATACTTATTATTGGAGAGAACCTCGGCATTTTGAATATTTAATGCAGTATGTTATGCCGTGGATAGAACAGAATGTAAGAGATAAGGATGCGAGAATTTGGTGTGCGGCATCTTCTTCCGGAGAAGAACCTTATAATCTTTGTATGTGTATTGACCAATATTTCGGTATGAAAGCTGCCGAATGGGATTTGAGAATACTTGCAACGGATATTGACACAGAAGTACTTGACAAAGCTCGCAGAGCAGAGTATAGTTATGAGAGTGTTAAGGGATTGCCCCCCGAATATATCAAAAAATACTTTAAACAGACTTCCTCTCAAACTTATCAAGTAATTGACAGAATTAAAAAACAGGTTATTTTCCGTGAATTTAATCTTATGGATAAAATTCAATATAAGAAACCTTATCATTTGATTTCTTGCCGTAATGTTATGATTTATTTTGAACAGGATACTAAAAACGCATTAGTTGAACGTTTTTATGATGTTACCGCACAAGGTGGTTTTCTGTTTATAGGTCACGCTGAAAGTGTAAGTAAATCTTCAAGATACAGTTATGTTGAACCGGCAATTTACCGCAAAATACCTAAGATATAGAATTATTGTATATTATATATTGCAAAAAAAGAATGGTGAATTATGGCTATTAGAGTTTTTATAGTTGATGACAGTGTGTTTTTCAGAGAAATGCTTGAAAAAACTTTTAAATCCGATACTCAGATTGAGATTGTGGGTAAAGCGGGCGACCCTTATGAAGCAAGTGAAAAAATTCCGTTACTTAATCCCGATGTTGTTACTCTTGATGTTGAAATGCCCAAAATGGACGGAATTTCTTTCTTAAAGAAATTAATTCCTCAATATCCTATACCTGTAGTGGTAGTTTCTGCTGCTCCTATAAAAGCTTTTGAGGCAATGGATGCAGGTGCAGTTGATTATATCAAAAAACCTTTGATAAAAAATCAAAATGATATGAAGTCTTTTGCGGCGGAAATGAAGAATAAGATTATAATTGCTTCCCACGCAAAAGTACGTCAACCGAAAGTTGTTTCCAGACGACCTGTTTCGGCTACATCAGTAGTGCAAGCTCCCAATCCTACGATTACTTACACAAATAAGCAATTGCTTATTGCAATGGGTGCATCAACTGGCGGAACAGATGCTTTGCAAACAGTTTTGCAAACAATGCCGGCTAATTGTCCTCCGATTGTAATCGTTCAGCATATGCCGCCTGTTTTTACGAAAATGTTTTCGGAAAGACTTAATAAGATTTGTGCTATTGAAGTTGTTGAGGCAAAGAATTTAGACCGTTGCCGTCCCGGTGTTGCTTTACTTGCACCCGGTGATGCACAGTTGAAAGTTCATAAAGATGTTCAAGGATATTATGTGAAAGTGGGCGGAACGGAAAAAGTTTCCGGACATTGTCCCTCGGTTGATGTAATGTTTGACAGCGTTGCAGAGTGTGCAGGTAAAAATGCTATCGGTGTTATTATGACAGGTATGGGTTCGGACGGAGCAATAGGTATGAAAAAAATGCGAGACCGCGGTGCTTATAATATCGGTCAGGATAAAGATAGTTGCGTTGTTTACGGTATGCCTATGGTTGCTTATAATATGGGCGGAGTTAATCTCCAAGTTTCTCTTGAACATATTACAAATGCAGTTGTAAAGCAATTTTCAAGCAAATAACAATTTAAAATAAGCAGTATATTTACTGAGTTCTCAAAGAATAATAAAGAGGTAGAATTATGGCTACAGATATTTGGAAAAAGTTTGAAGAAAGCAATGCCGAAGAGGAAAATGACCTCCAGTCCAATGAGCAGAAATATCTTACTTTTTTAATTGAAAAACAATATTTTGCGTTTTCAATATATGATATTGAAACTATTATTGAGATACAGGAGATTTTTCCGATACCTGAATTTCCTGATTATGCAAAGGGTATTATCAATTTAAGAGGTTTAATTATACCTGTCATTGATGTTCGTTTGAGATTTCATAAACCCGAAACGGAATATAATGAACGTACCTGTATAATAATTGTTGCTATCAATAAAATCCAAATCGGTTTTATTGTGGATACCGTTGACGAAGTTGTTGATATCGAACCCTCTAATATTTCCAATTTGCCTAAAATCGGCGGCGGTTCAAACCCCGATATGGCAAAGTATATTATCGGTGTCGGAAAAGCAAAAGGAAAGATAATAATGTTGCTTGCAGCGGATAAAATTCTCAACGAAGAGGAATTAAAAGCCTATGAAGATATGTATTTATCAGATAATGCGGAGCAATTGTCTTAAAAATCGGCAATTATTATAAAATTTTATAAAAAACATTGATATTTATTTCAAAATCTATTATAATTACACTTACGTTAAGGAAGTGAGATATTGAGTAGTAGTAATCTTTCACAAAGTCAAATAGACGACCTTATTGCCATTTTGCAAGGCAGAACAGATGTTCTTTCACAAGCTCAAGTGGACACTTTTGTAATTTCGCTGCTTGGTGGCAGAGATTTGTTATCTCAAGAGCAAATTGATAATTTAGTTGAGATTTTACAGGGAAAAGCTAATGTTCTTACTCAAGATGAGATTGATAAGCTTGTAAGTAGTTTGAAAGATTTATATAAAGTGCTTTAATATTGTTTTTGGAAAGTAGGAGGTGTAATACTTGGGTGATGTCCTTTCGCAAAGTCAAATTGATGAGTTATTGAAATCAATGTCAGGCGGCTCGGCTCCTGCCCCTAAGAAAGAAGAGGGACCGAAGTATAAAGCCTATGATTTTAAATCACCTAAGAAATTTACTAAAGATGACATTAAAATCATTCACGATGTTTTTGATGTCTATTCTCGTTTAGTTTCCTCTTATCTGACAGTTGAAACAAGATTGAATTGTCAGGTTAAAGTACTTTCCATTGAAGAACAACGCTATTTTGAATTCAGCAATGCCCTTGAAGATTACACTATGATGGGCAGTATTGCTATTGCCGTAAAAGATGATGATATTGCCGATACCGTTTGCTTAATGCAATTTTCAAATACCATTACGCTGTCGATAATCGACAGGCTTTTGGGTGGTTTCGGTTCATATCTTGATTTGAACAGGGATTTTACGGAAATAGAAATTATGATTATACGACGGGTTATGGTGAAAATGTCCGGGTTGCTCAGAGAGGCTTGGAGCGATTATATTGAGGTTGAACCCTCACTTATGGGTGTTGAAACTAATTCTCGTATTAATAAATCTATCTCAGCTGATGATATTATTGTTTTGGTAACGCTTGAACTTGAAATGAATACCACAAAAAATATTATTACTCTATCAATTCCCGCAGTCAGTATGAGTGAAATGATGGGCAAATTCAGTAACCGTTCAAAACGTTCCGGGAAACTTTTCGACCCCGGAAAAGAAGTCGAGTTACGGCGGAGTTTGCTTAACCGAGTTTCAAATTCTTCTCTTAAACTTAATGCGTTAATGGGCAAAACTACTATTGAATTGGGCGACTTAATCACACTGCATCCTAATGATATTATTCCGCTTGATATGCAAATTGACGAAAATGTGTCCGTTCTCATAAATGATAAGGTTTGGTATGAGGCAAAATTGGGGACACTTAACAACAAAAAAGCCTTAAAAATAGTAGAATTAAACAAACACCAAATGAGGTGAATTAATGCCGACGACTTTGGAAAAAGTTGAAAATTTTAAAGCCACGAAAATAGATGCTGTAGGCGAAATTGAAAATATCACAATGGGTTCTGCAGCGACTGCGGTATCTACTTTGCTGAACGCTAAAGTGTGGATTACAACGCCGCAAGTTGATGTATGTAAAGGTGAAGAGATTGTTTTTCCCGAACTTGAACCCTCTGTTCACGTCAGAATTGAATATACCGAAGGCATACACGGTTTTTCGTTGCTTGTTTTAAAACAAAATGATGTTCAATTGATATTAAACCAGTTAATGGGATTACCCCTTGTTGTAACAGATGATTTTGAATTTGATGAAATTAACATTTCCGCTGTTTGTGAAGTTATGAATCAAATGATGGGTGCATCTGCTACTGCATTATCTGAAGTCTTGGGTTCTCGTATTGATATTTCAACACCCACGGCAGTAGTTTCAGACGGAACTATTGATATTTTAAAAGAACAACGTATTGACACAGATGATTATATTTGTACAGTTACTTTCTCCCTTACCATTGATGGGGTTATTAACAGTAAATTTGTTACACTTTTGGATATTGATTTAGCATCGAAAATGGCAGATATGATGCAAAATCAATATGCTTCGGCACTTGGGGACTATACAGCACCACCTCCGCCTACACCTCCGTCGCAAATGCCTTTACCTCCCATAGAAAAAAGCGAAAAAATCGCAACACCTGT
>JAISIJ010000023.1 GCA_031262245.1 Oscillospiraceae bacterium
AACTGCTCCAACGCCCTATAACTCGAAGTGTAAAAATTCATTTCCCCGGTTTCCGTATCATACCCATAAAAAGGTGCTCCCAAAACCAACCCATAACAAGCCAACTGATACTGATTCAACTGAAAATCTTCATCCTCAATCAACCCCGCAAACGCCTTTTTCGCCTCCTCCGCAAACTGGTGTAGCATTATCGGCTTAAGCTCAAACATCTCCGATAACGGCAACAACAAGTTTACCTCTTCACCCTCAAAATTTCCCCTCAAATACTCTTTCTGCATTTTGCCGAAATTCTCTCTCAATATCTTGCAAACGCTATTTTTGTACAACATAAAAACACCCCTACAAACTTTTAAATTTGTAAGAGTGTTTAAGTCTGGGGGAAGAACTATTTTTTTATAAAAATAGAACTAAAAAAGTTATATTCCCTCTACATCTCTCCTTATTGCTATTTGAATTAATGTATCATTCTCATCAAATATGAAATAAGCAAAAACTACTGTATTTAACAGAATATTATATTCTCCTAATTCTGCAAAAATAAATTTATTTCCAACCATTTTCAACCCCTTTTTTAGTGATTCACTATAATTTTCATCAATATACATTATAGGTTGACCAGTTTGCCCAAAATATATCCCATGTTCATCACAAAAATCTTTTATTTCCCAATCATTATTTCTTATAATTGTATTTGCTTTTTCTATAGATGTTCCATTAGGAATTTTTAGAAAAATATATTTTTCAACCAATTTATTAGGCATAGATATTGGATGTATTAAAATATAGATAATTGAAAATAATAAGACGAAAATAATAATCAATGCAAATATTTTTAAGATTTTTTTTGCAATTTTCATTATAACTCCTATTTCCCGAATAAATGATTAGGAACAGGATATTTATAACCCGGAACATTATAATCAGGTCCGCCTAAATCATCTATTCCAGAACAATTTAACAACCCAGCGGCATATGAATTAGAATTGTGTTCATTTTCTTCTTTTGGTATCAATATATAATCTGGGTTACTATTCGCAATAAAATAAGCTTGACATTCTAAAAGTTTAGGAATAAATGAATTTATTTCGGCTGAAGTAGTTAAATTAATCATTTGCACCTTGTTTGTGAGTTTAATATCTTTTGGTCTATTATAATCTGCTGTTAAAGGGTCAAAAGCAGGCTGTACTGCAGGACCAGCTCCTAAAGTTAAATAATGAATGTTTCCTACACTATTTAGTGCATACTCACTATTATAATATTCACTTTCAGAATTTGCAAATAACATTATACAAGAATGGTAATTCCCAAGTGCAACTTCTTGAACGCCCATAATGATTAGCTCATTAATATCACGTCTTGACATATAATCTTCTACATCTACGTTACTCCAATCAGTTTCCCAATTAGAATTTTTAATTTTTTGGCGGCTTTTTGGGGTCGGGTCGGTAAAATCGTTAATTTTATCGCCATCCGTATCCGGAGACAAAGCATTTGAGTAATTTATTTCCTCAGGGTCAAACAACCAATCTCCATCGCCATCTTCAGCAGCAGGGTCGGATTTTATTTTTACATTCCAAGTGTATAGGTTATCCCAAGCCGTCTTAACAGGTTCAACTATTATTTTTTCATTTTGGGTTTCTGTTACTACCGTTGTTTCCGGTAAAGAAGTTTCAGGGGAAGTATTGGTAGTGGTAGTCCCATTAACGATTGCACCTGTTGTCGTTGTTGACGTTGTCGTGCTTGTGTTTCCAACTACGGCTGTTGAACCCGAAGTGTCCGAAACTGTATTAGTACCACTAACTTCCGATGTGGTTTGTACATCAACGGAAACATCCGTATTCACCGTAGTAGTGTAATTAGATATGAAATCTGTATTACTTACAGGCTGTTTGTTTTTGATAGCATTAACAACAAACAATTCAAACGAATCAAGGTCAACTTCATCTTGAGGAATTAACTCTGAACTCCAAAGTATTTCCTCAGCGTCTTCAAGACCGTCATTATCAGAATGTTTAGTAGTAGGATCAGAGTCTATTTTTTGTCCATTAGCCATTAAGCCTTCTGTTTCAATAATATCAAATATTCCATCAATATCAGCGTCAGTAGTATCAATAGTTACATTAATTTTATACCAGTTTTCTCCTACAAGAAACGAGTTTAGCTCATCTATTTCAGCTATTTGGAAATAAGAACCTCCTGTATATTCTGCAATTCGTTGTAATTTAACATAATCTGCTCCGGAACCAACCCCAATAGTTGTTATTTTTATACCTTTTTGTTTGGCTTGATTTAAATAACTATCAGAATAAAGAGAGCCGCCATCCGAAATTAACATAATATTATTAACATTTTTATAAGATGTGCTGCCGGAGTTAGATGGTGTAACTAACTCATCAAATAATGATAAAGATTTATCAAATGCGTCATTAAAATTTGTTCCGCCACCATCTGATAAAGACCTTAAAGCATTTTCAAGTTTAGCTATATCGTTCGTTAATTCCGCTTTTTTTGTTGCAGAATCACTAAAAGATACAATTCCGACTTTATTATTTTCTTTATTATTACCCCCTTCTTCATCATTTGATAACATAGCATCGATAAAACTTTTTACTGCGACTGCACGTTGAGTAGGAAACGGTGATTGAGGGTTATTAATACTGTCAATACCCAGCATACTGCCGGAAACATCAATCGCAAAAACAGTATTATATATATAAATAGTTTCCGGACCGACTACACCGGGTTCTTTTTCTTTGCCCGAATCTTGAATCATACCTATACTTTGTTTCCAAACCTCAGTCCAAGTCTTTATGTTAATTACGCCATATACAGAAAAATGTGTGGTTGTAGCAGTTATAGTACT
>JAISIJ010000058.1 GCA_031262245.1 Oscillospiraceae bacterium
GTTTCCGTGTCGCCTTTAAAAGGCGAACAGATATATATTTTTGGCGGTTCGGCTTGGCGTTGACGGCAATTTTCTCGCCACAAAACCTCGTTTTCAGTCGGATTTCTGAACCAAGCCTGTGGTGGTGTTCTTTTTGTTGACATTTTAAATTCCTCCATTAATCTCTGTTTATTTGTGACATATCTTTTGTTTTTACAAGCAATTTTTCTGCGGGAACATTAGTTAAATCCGCACCGAAATTTTCGAGTACCTTTTTGGCACAATCCACACAAAACACACGAGTTGTCATTAAATCGTTGTCGCCATTATCGGCGAAAATATCCGCCAAATCCACACCGAATTGACAATTACACATCGGGCAGAGCGTTTTGACATTGAACGGTGTAATATCAATTTTCTCTGTTGTCCCGGATTTTTTATTATAAATATTAATATAAAACATCATTGTTCCTCCATTTTTCCGTAAGATTTCCCGACACTGACCTCTGCGATTATCCGAACATCAAAGCCCGGTATCGGCGGGGGGACTTCCATTGCAGATTTTATTAATGCGGTAACTTCCGCAATTTTATGGTCGGGGACTTCAAAAACAAGGCTATCGTGGACAGTAAATAACGGTTTCACATAAGGCGGTAAATTTTCAATTATTCGTCCCATTGAGAGTTTTAACAAGTCCGCCGCAAGTCCCTGAACGCCGTGGTTGAGAGCCGAACGCTCCGCACCACCTGACTTCATAAAATTGTCGGAACGGATATTCGGAACGTATCTTCTGCGACCGAATTCGGTTTCGGCATAGATATTTTTTCGTGCATTTGAAATCGTATTTTTCTGCCAAGCGGTGAGCGTTGAATATGATTTTTTAAGATTTTCGAGGAACATTTTCGCCTCGTCAATTGTGACATTTACCCCGGCGGAAACTTTTAAATTTCGTTGTAAAGTCTTGCCGTACATTCCGTACATAAAGCCGAAAAATGTGGCTTTGGCGACCGTTCGTCGGTGCTTATATTGTGGATTTTGCCTGTCCATTGCCTCCTCAATCGGTATCTGAAAAACCGCCGAAGTCGTCATTGCGTGAAGGTCTTTTCCGGTTTTATAAATGTCAAGCAGGTGCTCGTCACGGGATAAAAACGCCGCCAAACGTGCCTCAATTTGGCTGTAATCCAATTCAATCAGGCTCATATTTTCGGGTGCAATTATAAAATTTCGGGTATTAATATCTTTATCATTTGAGTTATTTTGAACATTCGGATGTCGGCAAGAAAACCGTCCGCTCTCCGCACCAAGCTGAAAAAAGTCCGGGTGAATCCGCTTTGTTACAGCATTTACGTGTTTTAAATATCCGTCAATATACGTTGACGAGAGTTTTCCGATACGGCGAAATTCTAAAATTAAATCAAATAAATTCGCCAATTCCGGGCGATTTTCATTGCACCAATCCCGTAACAAAACAAACGTTTCCTCGTCCGCCGCCTCTTGAAATTTTGCCGTTGTTTTTAACACCGGGAGTTGTAAATCATTGTACAAATATTTTTTAAATGCGGACGTTGAACAGTTCGCACCAATCGGCACATCGCCGATAATAAATGCAATTTCGTCCCGTAATTTTGACAAACGCTCCTCACATTCTGTCGCTTTTTTCTGCATTAAATCGGCATCAACAAGCAAGCCGTTATATTTTTCATTAAACCCACATATACGGCGGTCGGCGACTCAATTTTTTCAACGATATACCTGTGTTTCGGCAACCATTTATCAAACCAAGAATTAAACAAAAAATACAACCGTAATGCAAAATCCGAATCCGCACAAGCATAACGAATTGTTTCGCTGTCTTGTGGGTCGAGTTCGTCAAAATGTTTGCCGTTTGTAACGTCATTAAATGACGGCAATTCTACACCGAGCAATTCCGGGACAAGCGTTTTTAAACCGCTGTCAGAGAGATTTCTGAACCCTGTGTTGCCCTTTAAAGTTAACTGTGCGGCGGCGATTGTGTCGTAAACAGGTGCTTGAATCACAATTCCTCGAGCATACAAAAATGCACTTTCAAAGGACATATTATGTGCAATTTTTATAATATTTTTGCTCTTCAAAAATTCAGAAAAATACTCCCAAAACGCAGATATATCTTCACAATTTTCCCCGGTAATATGGGTCAACGGAACGTAAATTCCGCTGTTTTCTTCGACCGAAAAACTTACACCTGCAATGTGAGATTTATGCGGGTCGAGTGCCGATTTTGGTTCATTTCTATACGGCAAATTGGGGCTTGTTTCAAAGTCAAAAGCAATGGGAAATGGGCAATTTACGCCTTTCGGCGTGCTGAGATACTTTCGTATCTCAGCAATTTTGGTAACACATTTATACATTTGAATTACCTCCGAGTGGTTCGATAATTTCGCCTGTTTCGCCGTCAAATATCAGAGTTTCTTCGTCAATATCGTTGTCAAAACCGATGTTTGAAGCGTATTCTTTTATCTGTTCCGAAAACGGCTTAATTACCGAAATTTCCTCCGGGGAGAGAGGTCTGTCGAAAGTGAAAACCGCCTGCGAATACGCAATTCCGCCGGAATTGTTCACTTTTTTCAGACTAAAACGTGTCACAAACGTGTTACTGGGGCGGTTTTTCGAGAGTTGACCTTTTAAATATTTCGTGAAATTTTTCAAAGAACCGGTCGGTAAAGTGAGCAAAATCGGGAACATTTCACCCTCACGTAAAATATACACTCTGCGTTTATTTTTGCAGGCTTTCGCCCCATTTTCGCCTGTTCCGTACTGATTAAAACGGCACTTTTTACAGTCACCGCCGGGGTTTCCCGTGCCGAATTTTCCGTCAAAACTTCCGCAGTCGGGAGGATTCGAACCACCTGTATATTTTGTGGAATAATACGCATTTAGAGGGTGGTGACAGAGAATTACCGCCGAAAATTCTTTGACGGATTCTGTGTCCTCTCCGTCCGTTGGAAGTTCGTAAATTGTTGCACCCCCGGACGGAATTTTGATACGTTCAAAGGACATATCCAAACCGTCCAATTCGCCGCTTACCATTGCGGAAAAATCGTTGTTTGCAAGGGGTAAAAAGCCCGAATTTTGTACTGCGAGTGCAGTGCTTTCTTGTTTCGTATTCATAATAAAAATCCTCCGTTATTTTGATTTTTTTGTTGCTTTGCTTACTCTTACCGAAACTTTGTCATAAAGTTTAACTTTACCGACAAGCCAGTCCGGCAGAGCCGTTTCGCCATGTTCTTCGGCATACTCCTCCATTTGCTCCTTGACAAAGCCGGAAAGAGTTTGTGAATTGACCGTGAACAGACTGTCGTAGCCGTTTGTACGAAGTGCCTCGTACAGCTGTTCTTTTCCATTTTCCTCGGTGACAGCAGAAGCGAATGTTCGTGTGGTAAGTGAAAACTGAAAACCGCTGTGGGTAAAATTAGGTGTTTCGGATTCCAGCATATAATCACTCAGTTCGGCGATTACCTTTTCAATCTCGCTGTTAATAAATTTCGCTTCCTCGTCAATCGAGGCTTTGGTGTCGCGGAGTTCCTTGAGTTTCCCCGCAAGCAATAACATTTTGTTTTCCATAGAATCACCTTTTGTTTAATAAAAAACATCCTTTCTCACTATTCGTAGTCAATGTCAAGTGTTTTTTGAGGTGTAGGGTGAAAAATTTTTTTAATCTAACGCATTTATGCCTTTTCTGAAATCATCAATCATACGTTTTGAGAAATCCTCTTTTTGTTTGAGAGAACGGAAAATCTTCTCGTCAACGGTGTTTTTCGCAATCAGATAATAGTACGAACAGGTCTGTGTCTGCCCCGAACGATGTATCCTTGCCAAAGTTTGAGAATGATTGGCAACGGAATAATCAAGACTGTACAGAATCATCAGACTGCTTGCCGTGAGTGTTAAACCAAGCCCTGCTACCTGAATCTGACCAACAAAAGCTGATATATCGGGATTGTTTTGAAATTTCTCAACCTCGGTGGCACGGTCTTTGACTTTTCCGTCAACTCTTGAATAGCTAATTTTCTTTTTCTCAAGCAATTTGCAAATAGCTTCTATCTCCGGTGTGAACCGAGCAATAATCACAACTTTGCGATTTTCATTCATTGCATCGTCTAAAATATCTTCAAGAGCGTTCAGCTTTGCCGTTGAAACGGATTCCGTATTGCCGTCATCATCGTTGGTTAGAAATCCTCCTGTTATTTGCGAAAGACGTAAAAGTTTACTGAGAACATTCGCCGTTGTGATTTCACCTCCGGATATTTCCGCATAGCTCTCTTTTACGATTTGGCGGTATAGTTTTTCAGTTTTTCCCTCTAATTCCACGTTTCTGACAATTTCAACAGTTGGAGGAAGTGACAGACATTGTGCCTTTGTAGCCCGAAAGGCAACGCTGTGGACTTTACGCAAAAATTCTTCTTCCATTGATTTTTTCAGCCGAAATTGGAAATTGCCGTATCCGTAACTGTCGAAATATTTTGCTCGCCAAGCATAATACCCAACATTACCGAAGACCGCCGGATTAAGGGTGCGGTATATCCCATACACGTCTTCTGCATGATTCGAAATAAGAGTCCCGGTAAGCAATAGGCAATATTTAGCTGATTTTGAGATTTTTGTAGCACTTTTTGATTGTTGTGAGGCATGATTTTTCAGGCGATGTCCCTCATCGCATATCACAAGGTCGGGATTCCACGAAATTATGGAATCTGTCATCAAGCGGAGCGAGTCATAATTTACAACTGCTACTTGCAAGACTGAGCCTGTGAGATGCCGCAAAACATCTACCTTTTTGGGTGTTGAAGATTGATTCAAGACGGCAAGCGTATAATCATAATCAGCATATTTCTGCATTTCTTCCTGCCACACACCTAAAACAGAGAGTGGAGCAATTATTAAAATACGTTTAATTTTGCCGAGTTGATATAACCGTCCTGCGACTGCTATTGCGGTCAAAGTTTTTCCTGTACCGTCAACCCATTTCCATCAGGGAAGCGACACCTTTGGAAATGGGCGGTGTATCACCTCCCTCCGAAACACCGAATAACTGACAGGCAAATTCATATGCCTCTACTTGATGTGGATATGGTGTAAACTGTGATTTTATTGGCAAACCCATATTTTTACTCCTTTCGTTTTATTAAAGTGAAATTAGGCGATTAGGCTTGTCACGAATATTTTCAAACTGCAATCGCCCTCTTTCACTATTCGTAGTCGATGTCAAGTGTTTTTTCAGTCATTTGCTAAAATTTTTTTAATTTTCTTTTCAATGTAGTCGATACTCTGTTTTATCGCTTGAAACGAAACCCCTTCTATTTTTGCAATATCTCTCAAGGGCAGCCCCTCAATCTTGTACATTTGAAGTCGACGATATTGCACAGATGTAAGCTTGTCCATCAAAATAGGGAGTTTTTCCCGCAACATTGCGATGCGTCTTTTATAAAACTCACGTTCCCCTTTTTCTATCTCAGCAAAAATCTCTTCTTCCAGAGTCTTTGTGGTGAGTTTGTCCGACCATTCAAAAAGGGGTAATGTGTTTCTGTCGTTTTCGGCGTTGTCTAAGTCCTCACGACAAAACATCTCGTCCGATGAAATTTTATGACGATGAAAATCATCTGTCTTACGTTTTATTTCCTCGTCTGTGTTGCAATCTTTGAGAAAATCAGCAAGAGTGACCTCGATTTTTGTGCCGTCTGTGAAGCTATATACAATAGCCTTGCTGTTTTTGTTTGCAGTCCAATCAGTGTGCGTTTTAAAATTGTTCATTGTATTTTTCCTCCGAAAAATTTGATAAATTTGTATTTACACTCTAATTTTACTGCTTTTCTTCAGTCCTGTACGGCTCGTCCCAGCTCATCTCAGTTCGTCTGAGACCGTCACAAGCTATCCCAAAATTCGTCCTGCAATATCCCAACTCGTCCGCCTTAGAACACAAAAAAAGACCTCAATGGATAACCGTTGAGGTCGAGGGATAAAATTCCAATAATTCGGGTATACTATAATTAAAATAGTATACGGAGGGTATTTTATTGTTTGAGAATAACGAGGTTCAGGAAATTGTAATATCGGATTTGAAACATTACCGAAACCACACTTTTAAGCTATACACCGGCAAACGCCTTGAGGATTTGGCAGAGAGCATAAAGGCGAACGGCGTGTTGCAGCCTATAATCGTGCGACCTCTGAATGACGGAAAATACGAGATACTTTCGGGGCATAATCGGGTTGAGGCATCGAAACTTGCGGGCAACGACACTATTCCTGCAATTGTGAGGAAAAATTTAACAGACGATGAGGCGGCTTTTATCGTCACCGAAACAAACCTTCTCCAGCGGTCATTTGCTGACCTATCGCACTCGGAGCGAGCCAATGCTCTGGCAGCACATTATGAGGCGGTAAAACATCAAGGGCAACGAACCGACCTACTAATCCAACTTGAAGAGTTTATCGGCGTTGAAACTGAAACTACAAATCGCCAAGTTGGCGAAAAGTATAATGCCGGTGCTGAAACAGGGCGACAATATGGCTTGAGTGCAAGGAATGTTCAGCGATATGTTCGGCTCAGCAAGTTGATTAAGCCACTTCAAGAGCGTATGGACAACGGCGAGTTTTCATACCTTGCCGGACTTGAATTTGCTTTTATTGAACCCGAAAAGCAAGCTTGGCTCGAGTCTGCTCTTGAAAACACAGATTTTAAGGTTGAAATTGAAACTGCGAAGATAATCCGAAAACGGCTTGAAAGCGAGGATTCCACCCCGGAAACTGTGGTAGGAATTCTTGATGGCAGCGAACTTCCGAACCCCGAAAAATCTGATGCAATCCGAATTGGTAGCAAGCTTTTAAACAAGTATGACTATTTCCGCACCTATCGCACTCCCGAAGAAGTCGAGGACATCATCGACAAGGCATTAGAAGCATACTTTTCAGCCAATGAGTAAAAATAAAACAAAAAAGGCACACGATTAAGTCGATAATCGTGTGCTTTTTACTTTTTGTTCATAAACCATTTTAAATAAATTATTTTGTAAATTTTTTATGAATTTTTAAAGGAAGGGCTTGACAAATTAATAAATATGTGTTACAATAAAGTTGAATATGTAGAAATATGTCAGAATCGCCTGAATGTGAAATACAATAGCGTATCGGGTAAGGGTAGATAGTGTGTTTTAATGGAATTATATAGCAATAATGGGGGCGGAACATTGGAATTATCTGTTTTTTTACAAACTCTTCACAACTCAATTGGAGGAAGAAAATCAACAGCAAAATTTACAGCTGAGTTGTTTGATAATTTCGTCTCTGAAACCTGTGATGTCCCAGATATCAAAGAAAACACTTTTGGTAAATATTACAATGGAAGTGTTGTTCCAGGCAAGCCCATTATTAGGGATTTTTTAAAATATTATGATGGTGAGAGATTTGTTGCATACTTAACAGAAAATGTTAATGAAAACACTCGTGATGAATTGGCAACATCATTTGAAGAATATCAACAAGATATTGATTTTTGTGTATCGGTGTCGGACGTAAATATAAAAACTTTTTGTATAAGTGTATCTAATCAGCTTGAAACCATTTTGAAGAACATTCTCCCGAAAACTGTAATAAACTCAACAGATAGTATTAATGTCGATATATCCTCTGATTATAAAATAGAATATCTTAATAACTCAATAAAAATTTGGGAACGGCAACTTTCCGATAAAGTAAACATACGGAATATTAAATTAGGTGGAAATGAATATGTTCATTTTGAAGAATCTTCAGAAACTTCAGATGATGTTACAGATATAGTTGATGAATATAATGAAGTTCGTGTACACGAAGTGAAGATGCATTATCAATTTGGAACATCCCCCGCTTATACTGATAATGTTTGTGAATGTGTAGAGAGTAATATCAAAAAGATAGTTCTGCTAGGTGAACCCGGAAGTGGAAAATCGGTTGCACTATTAAAAATTGCTATTGCTTATGCTAAAAAAGCGGTCATTTCTGATAACGCTTTTATCCCTGTACTCATACCATTAGGTTCATACAAAGGAGATATTGATTTTGTAGAATTTGTTGGTCATTGTTTAAACCCACTGACTAATATATTGAAAGATGCACAATTATTTTTAAACACTATTATTATTTTTGATGGTTTAAATGAAACCACCAATGACAAAAAAACTACTGTAATTAATTATATAAAAAGGCTTAACAAATTTGTTGTTTCTTGTCGAATATTAGATTATGAGCAATCGTTCTCCAATATAAAAGGTGTTTCCACAATTGAAATTCTTCCTCTCGACCCTATAAGAATTCGAGACGCTGTGGATAACAAATTATGGACTAAACTTGATGGTAATGATTTTGTCATAAATGCGTGGAATAATATTGTAAATAAAAACGATAAAGCTGAAGATAGTTTTTGGGATCAAACTCATAATGTTGAATTACCGCCAAAAGAATTTGATGCATATAGAACTATGATTAATAGAGGTATTATGCCATTATGTAGAAACCCTTTAATGCTTTCTATTGCTTACGGATTACAATCAAATAATAGATTACCTGATACACGTGGTGAGTTGATAAAAGAATTTGTGATCAAATGTACTAATGATGAGTTGAAAAACCGAAAATACACCTCTGAAAAATCTGCAAAGTTAATTGACACAATGAGTTCTGTTTTAATGGTTACTGCTAAAACAATTCAAGAAAAAAGAATCGGTACAGAATCCTTGAAAACTGATGATATAAGAGAAATATTACCAGATTTAGATATACAGCAAATTGATACGGTTATTGACTTTGCCAAAAGTGCGGGAATACTTTCTAAAAATAATAGCGAACGTAATAGCATTAGATTTTACCATCAATTGTTTCAAGAATATTATGCAAGTTTGTTTTTATACGATATTATTATTAGGGGTGTTGATTTTAATGCTTCACTACTATTTGATGAAAATGAATGGTGGAAATTAAGTGGTTGGGAAGAAACTTTTGTGCTTTTATCTGAATCAATTAATAAACCACAATATCGAATTCTGATTCAATGGCTTGCACAGTATCAACCGCTATTAACCGTTAGATGTATTAACAATAACAATTGTGATTTATCCGAAGACGTTATTGAAGGCATTCGATATCTTTGGAAAAAGCGAATAGAAGAAGAAGCACGAAACTTTGAAAGACATTATTCAGTTGCCCAAATAGCAGTTGCTTTATCCAAAATAGGAGACACTCGTAAAGGAGTGTCACTAAAGGTTTCTAAATTGCCAGATATTGATTGGCGAGATGTTTTTGAACTTTCCTTGTGTGTTTCACGGTTTCCTGTAACTTGTGAACAATATAATGCATTTATTTTGGACGGTGGATATGAACGTTCAAATGGTTTTTGGGATGATTCTGACGAAGTAATAGAAAAGAAAGATACGATTAGGATATGCTCAAATTTTCCAGTTGTAAATATTACTTGGTATGAAGCTCGTGCATTTTGCAAATGGCTTACACTTAAAACTGGTTATAAGATACGATTACCTTATTCATATGAATGGAAAGACATTTACAATCGATGTAATTTTGATAGGTCTTTGCAGTTTTTTAACACTTCATCAAAAAATACTGATAATCATCTCGTTTCTTGCGGCATATATGCTATTTCTAATGATACCATTGCAGAGGATTTAATAGGAAATATATGGGAATGGTGCAATGACGAAAAAGAAAGTGCAGAAGATTACGACCCTTTCCTTGAGGACATAAAGCCGAGTTCTACGCGTGTTTTGAAAGGCGGTTCTTGGCGTTGTGATATAGCATACAGCAACCCTGAGTATAATCTTTTTGCTTTTCCCCAATGCTCTCGGAGCGATATTGGGTTTCGTATTGTAAGAGATTTCTGATATAAATTTTGGGAGGATTTTCTAATGGAAGTCAGCAAATTGTTAATAAACGGTAAATGGGTTTCAAGCATTACTAACGAAACGTTAGATGTTGTTAACCCCTCAACAGGAGAAATTATCGCAATAATACCAAATTGCGATAAGGAAGACGTAGATAGAGCTGTACAATCAGCTGTCAATGGCTTTAAGGTTTGGCGTGCAGTAACAGCAGAAAAACGAGCAAAGATTATCCATACAGCTGCGGAGCTTCTTCGACAACACGCAAATGAAATAGGCAGTCAAATTTCTCAAGAGATGGGTAAACCGCTTAAATCTGCTATTGGTGAAGTAGTAGGTAACGCAGAGATATTTGATTTTTTTGCGGAAGAAACACTTAGAATAAAAGGCGATATTTATCAATACAATTATCCTAACGAGCAGGTTCAAGTCGTGAGAGAACCGGTTGGGGTAGTAGGAGCAATTACCTCTGCAAATTATCCAATTGCATTATTAACATGGAAATTGGGGGCTGCCTTAGCTGCTGGATGCTCATTTGTTGAAAAACCTGATGAACGGTCATCGGCCGCAGCGTTCTCGTTAGGTAAGATTTTTTTAGATGCAGGATTGCCCGCTGGTGTATTTAACGTCATATCTGGTACTGGCATAAAAACCGGTCGCATTCTTGTCGAACACCCCAATATTTCCAAAATCGCCTTTACAGGGTCTACAAGTGTAGGAAAAGAGATTGCTGCATTGGCCGCCGGAACTTGTAAGCGTGTTTCATTGGAATTGGGTGGACAATGCCCGGTAATTATTATGCCGGGAATAGAACCGGAAAAAATTGTTGATGAAGTCGTGAGTCAAACTTTTAATAATTCAGGACAATACTGCTACCGGATAAATAGAGCATATATTCATTCGGATATATATGATGTTTTCGTGGACAAATTGGTAGACAAGGTTAAAAAATTAAAAGTTGGTAGAGCCGATGAACTCGGTGTTGATCAAGGTCCATTATATCATAAAGGCATCTTTGAACATGCAATGTCACATATAAACGATGCTATGTCAAAAGGTGCGAGATTACTTTGTGGAGGAAAGCAGTTATATCCTGAGCGAAACGGTTCTTTTTATATTGAACCTACAATTATAGATAACGCTGAGCATAATATGCTTGTTATGACTGAAGAAACATTTGGCCCAATTCTTGCTATCAAAAAAGTGTCTTCGCTTTCGGAAGCTGTTGATTTGTCAAATGACAGCATATATGGTCTTGCTGCTTTTCTTTATGCACCCGATGCAGGTCTTGGCCTTCAAGCTGCACGACAGATAGAATCAGGAACAATATGGGTAAATAAGATTCATAAAGCATATCACTTTACCCCTTTTGGTGGTATGAAATGCAGCGGATATGGTAGAGAGAAATCAGAATATGGGTTAGACGAATATTTAGAATTAAAAACAATATATCTAACGTTGCCCAATATACAATAAATATAAGATATTGAGGGAGGTGCAGATTTGATAGAATTGTTGACAAAGCGAAAAAATCTCATTGCTAACGGCGATGCTATTATATCTGCACAGCCGCTTTCACCGGAGTTGTGTGAAAATGCCCTTGCTGAATATTTAAACGCTGGTATTAACAGTGTTTGCGAAGAATGGGAATGTAAGATTATAGGCAAAGCTATGTCAATAATCGAATATGATTTTGATAATGATGGAAATAATGAAATTCTTGTTGGTACAGATTTAGGTTATCTGTATGCATTTGCATACAATGGGACACCGAAAAAAGTTTTTACCGAATATTCAAATATACAAAACGTACTAAAATACAAAAGTGCTGTTAACTCCATTGACGTCATAAATAATGAAGATTCCTGTAAATTAATTATTGGTTCGGATAAAATTTATGTTTTGTCATTTCTCAATGGTGTGAATAATTCGCATAAAAATTATAAATTGCCAAGTGAACTCCCTATATCTCGTTTAAAAGTATTTGGTATTTCTGGGGTAAATTATTTAATAGTTGGTGATACAATCGGAGGCGTTTATCTTTACACACTAAATTATGATATTATCGAACTCTGTTCTGATTTTAATTTTAGTACAAAATCTAAAGTTATAGATTTTGCAGTTGGTGACGTTAATGGTGATGGTGATAATGAAATAGTCGTTGTATCGGAAGATAAACAAATTTATTTTCTTGATACCAGAGCAAAAAGTAAAGCAGAGCCATTTCCAGTAAAACATTGGATTACTAATGTGGATGTAGATAGTAAAAATGGTCGATTATATATCGGAGAATTTGATGGTACTGTGCATCTGTATAAATATCAAAAGGAGCGAATAAAGCAGATTGCTGCATTGAAACAGCAAGGTATTTTAGATTTAGTTGTTATACATTTACTTGAAAACACCGTTGAGCCTCAATTCATTATTGGTTCATCGGATAAAACTTTGTCTATATTTGATAACATTAATAATGATGGTAAGTTGCTGTGGGCTTTCAGCACCGGTACCGGGCAACGTGCTATTACCGCACGAATAGTTCCTAATAATGTGGTATCGTTGTGTGTTGGCACAGAAACCTGTACATTATACAAATATTCATTACTTGTTGATCCCGATTTAATAAAAAATATAAAGTCAGTTTCAAGTCATTTGTCATATGATGAGTTGCTAAATGCACGTTTCAATCGTTTGCAGTTGGACGTATTATTCAATTGCATAGAGCGTGACCCTATTGATAAAACCGCAAGCATCGCAACAATGCAAAAATTCAGTACGCAATCAAAGTGGGAAGTGGAATTTATTAAGCCAACGATAGAGATGTGGTGGAATTCAGTTGAGTATCTTTGGTCAGTGACAGTTGGAGGTCGTGTATATGCAATTTCAACGATGTCTAAAATAGCATTAGTTGCTTCTCAAAACCCATACTTGTTGGCGCTAAATTTGGACGATGGTTCATCTGTCTGGAAACATTCGGTTAGCGGCGGTGTACGTGGTGTCAGCGTTTATACACAGCATACAGAGTATGATGATACTTTTATAGCCTTAGCAACGATAAATAATTCCCTTGATTGTGATATCGATAAAATGTTTGATAATTCTTTGGAGGTTATAAAAGGTAACCGTACTCCAAGTTGGGGATTCAAACACAAAGATTGGGTTCTTTTTGTCGTATCCGATGATATTAATTGTGATGGTGAGAGCGAAATCATTATCGGAACGGAGGATAAAAAAATCTTAGCTTTTTCAAGTACCGGTAAATTATTATGGCAAAGAGAGGCAACTGAAAGAGTACGTGCATTAAGCATTGCTGATTTATTTGGAGATGGTAAAAAGTATATAATTGCCGGCTCGGATGATACATTTGTATATATTTACGATTCTAATGGTGTTTTATTTTCGAAGTTTTCAACGCCGCATTATGTTTTAGTTATTAAAGCATTTGATATTAATAATGATGGTAAATGTGAGATTCTAACTGGAAATGAAGACGGTTTTTTACATGTATACGATTGTAGCGGTACACTGATATGGCAATTTGAAACAGGGTCGTGGGTGGCAGCACTTGACGTAGCCGTTAATATTAAAACACCTGATTCCATTGAAATAATTATTGGCTCTGCAGATAAATCCATATACGGATTAAACGGATACGGAAGGCTTCTATGGCAATACGAAACTGATGCAAGAGTTCGTGCTTTAACCGTTGTGAACAATATTAATTCTTTTGCTTCTTTTGATATTATGTTTGGAACATATAGTAACAAAGATAACATCTATAAAATAACTCATATAAATCAAGAACATATTTTAGCAGAATTAGAAAACAAATATGAAATTTACAGAGATAATAATGATGTGAAAATTCTAAAAGTTGAGGAGCGTCTTTTAACCAAAACTAAAAACAAGAATTTGAATAATCGTCATATAAGGGCATTTTTTGCATTGTTTTCTTCAAATGAAAATTTTTTAAGGGAATGTGCAAATGATGATTCAGACCTTGTGTTATCAGCAGTAGGCTGTGCGATAGTACAAAGATTTTTTGAAATAGAAACTTTAAGGGATGTCCTTTCTGATATAATGTGTAATCCGAATCGAAAAGTTAGATTACCGATACTTTTAGAAATGAGTAAACGTTGTTCGGAATATCCACAAGTAAGGGAACGCTACTATAATTTTATTTGTAGATTATTGGGAAAGAGTTTATCCAGAATTCATCGAATTGATATTGTAAGGTATGGATATCTTTTTTCTGATAGTTATGGAGATATAATAAGAATCGCTGATAAAATCTATGTTCAGGGAGACGAAATACTTACTGAAGAATTGCGTTATGCTCTGCAGTTGGCTAATAAAAAGTATCGTTCTTATGATGAAAATGAACCTGATGTAAAACAGATTCTTAATAGTTGGAATAAGTATTTTACTCACTAATCAATCTAATTTAAATATAAGTGGAGGTGGAGAATATGGCGTATTTATTAGATTTCAGTTCGATTCTAACTTCAGGTCAGGAATTTGTCGGAAACAAAGCGTATAATCTTGCTTTTCTAAAAGATAATCTCATAGATTTAAGCATTCCAAAAAGTGCTGTTATACCCGCCGACATAGATGTGTATGATAATAATATTTTAGAGCAGATTGTGATTGAAATATCCACACAATTTGAATTTCCAATCATACTGCGTTCTTCCACTACTGTTGAGGATTCTAAGAACAGCTTTGCCGGGTTATTTGAGTCCTCAATATGCCGTGATAGCAAAGACTTAATTGATTGTATTCATTTCATTAGGAATAGTGCTACCACAGAGCAGATTGAAAGTTATTGCAAAATGGTGGGGGTGAATTTTAACAGTATTAAAACGGCAATTTTAGTCCAAGAGTACCAATCAGCTGATATGTCGGGCGTTTTATTTACTAAAAATCCGATAACGAACGATGAATCAGTTGTATACACAGAATACAAAGAAAACACAAGCGATGCTGTAACTGCGGGGTCTCAAATTCCAAAATCACTAACGATAGATAAAAAGAAAACAGACAATATTTCGTTCCCGTTTAGTGAGTTAGTTTCATTTGCGATTAAAGCAGAATTACTGTTCGGATATCCTCTTGATATGGAATGGATATTATCGAATAACAAGTTATGGTTTGTTCAAGTTCGTAGAATAACCACTTGAGTAAAATTTTTATAAATAGGAGGAATCAGTCGTGGGCAACGTAATTAAAACCTATAAAGGTTTAGCCGTATCGAAAGGCAAATACGAAGGAACTGTTAAAGTTCTTAAAAGTACAGCCGATTTTTCAAAGGTAGAGGACGGAGATATACTTGTAGTATACGCCTCCTCTCCGGCGTGGACAGTTCCGTTATTAAAATCTGGGGCATTGATAGCGGAAGTCGGTGGTATACTTTGTCACACAGCAATAATTGCTCGTGAAATAGGTGTACCGGGAATTGTAAATATTGAAAATATTACTGCATTATTAAATGATGGTGATAAAGTAATGGTTGATGGAGAGGTTGGTGAAATAAATGTACTCGGTTGATAAAAAACAGCAATTAAAAGATTTTGCTTTAGCAATGTCTGTACCAGTAGGTTTAACAGACGGAAATAAATGGCCTGTTCGTGCCGGAACTGTTATTTTCCCTGTACGCAATACACTCGTACACGAGTTCATCGGTCAAATAAAGCAAGCAGGAATAATCGGTGATGCCGATAAATGGCGTCAAGCTTTTGATAATCCCACTCAATTATGGAGAATGTCACACCATCTCATTAATGGGTTGCTTGATGATGAGGTAGACAAACACGAGATAGCTGAAACAATTCTCACGTTTTTGGAGGGAGTAGCGGCTCTTAACTACGACCACTATTTTGAACGTATTGGAAAACATATTATCTTTACAGACAAAATGCTTTCAGAAGCAATGGATGTGAATATGATTACCGATAAAAAGATTGCCAGAAAAGCATTAATGCTTTCGGGGCTTATTTGGTCATATAGTGAAGCAAATTATTTTGTTGCACATGAACTGATTTGCGAATATCACGGAGCGTATCCTTTGCCGGATGGCAATTTCGCTGTTGTTCGTGATCTCATTAATTTTTCTCCCGTGGAACTGTGGGGAAATCGAGATTACAGCGGTATGCCAAATAAAGCACGTGTCATAACAGTTCATGACAAAACTCTCGACATTGGATTTGATGCTTATAATAATCTTTTCGATGATTCCGGAACAATGGCATCGTCATTATTAAGTGCTTCTGTTATTGTTGATGACAAAGTGCTGTCTGTTGATGAAATAGATAGTTATATTTCATTATTCTCTGACCGAGTTACATCTTTTTCTGACGAAGTAAATGCGATGTCTAAAAATGAGATTGCCCATAAATATATGGAAATATTCTGGTACAGAAAAAAATCATTGGCAGACTATATGGGTGTTCCGTGGAAACCTGCTGCAGAACTTCACAGAGTCCTTGATGAAGGCTTAGAAAAAGGTCCGGTTAAAAAGCCCGGTCAGTCCGCCGGAGGGCGTACAACCCCCGAAGAATTAGTCGAACAGTACGACTTTTCAAAATATCTTTAATCGCAAACAGCAACTGGTAAATTTTTATTTTGATATAGAGATTAGTAATTTGCCTAAAACGCTGTATTTCAGCGTTTTAGGTTGTACTGGACTTTCTGCGATTAACAATAAGTTGTAGGAATGCAAATCAAGGAGAATGTACTATAAATGGAGAAACTCAAATATTTACGTATTTCGGTTACTACAGATTGTAATGCAAATTGTTGGTATTGTTTTAATGAAGGACTGCCGATTTCAAAAAACTATCTTGATGATACAACGTCTTTCGAGTGGTTTATGAATACTGTTGTTCCTCATTACGAAATAGAAGTTGTTCGTTTTACCGGAGGCGAACCGTTACTTAATCCACATATTTATGACCTAATAAAAACGACTCGCAACTTATCGGTAAAAAAAATAGGTTTTACAACTAACGGTATTCTGTTACCTAAAAGTGCTGATATGCTAAGTCAGTGCGGTGTTAACGAATACGCTGTTCAAATATGCGATATAAACGAACAAGGCACTTCTTTTGAAGACATTCTTTCTTTTGTTACTAAAATCCAAAAATCAGTACGCAATGTTCGATTTAATGTTGTGGTTACGAGTGTTAGTATAACCAACATTATGAAACTCCTTGAATATTCCTGCATTAATCCTATAAATTTATTGGTTTTAGATTTAATGCAAGTTATGCTTGGCAATAGAATGTTTGAAAAAAGCTATGTTAATGTTTCAGCTTGTCAAAGCTTTCTTGTTGAACATGGTTTTAAGATGCACTTAGAAAACCGAAATTCTAAGATTTACAGTAATGACCTTTCAAATATAAAAATTGTGGAGCATTATTCTGATGTTTCGACTCGCTGTACCTATTGTACTAAATTATTGGAATTTAACCCATTGCTGTTAACGCCTAACTTCGGGTTGACAGTTTGTACACATTTTGGCAGACAGAGTTTTTCAGTACATCAATGCGTAATTGATAGAAACGAAACGCTACTGTTTAAAATCATAGAAAATGCTATGAAATATCTTTCTAACTGTGATGAATGTGTGAATAAAGATGTACTAATTGAACTTTGATTTTTTTATCTCAGTTGTTTGTAGGAGGTGTATTTATGAATAAATATAAATTAGGCATACTGTATGCTATTGTTACTGTGATTATTATAATTATAGGTTATCATTTAGCTGATAAAGATTTTAAAATTACTGTTACACTAATCGTAGCTTTTATTACTGCTTCTGGTGCTATTATCGCCGCATATATTAATTCTAATAAAAACTCTACTGACAACAAAAACCAGTTAGATTCGAGAGCAAAACTCCAAAATAAAAAGACCAAACCTTGTCCTAACGCTCCTTGTTTAAATGGGATTAATTGGTGCGAAAACAGAGGTGAATCTGACCTTGAAAAAATAGTGCAGAATGCCAAACAGAATTCTAAAATTGATATTTTTTGCATTACATTAGAACAGCCCCTTAAACTATTCGCTGATGAAAATTATAAGCTACTTAATTATATAACAGGAAAAAATTTTGAAATCAATATTTATACGCTCGACCCTAATGATCATATGGCTTCTGAAGCTTTATATTGGTATTATTCGTATGACTCACCGAAAAAATTCCATAGTCAAAGAAATAACTGGTATCAAAATTTTCTTAAAATAAAGAATTCTCTATCAATTGCTACTTCTGGTTTTAGTCTAAAAACTTACACTTTATTTGAAGGCTCTAAACAAATTTTACCTATACCTAATTTTCAATTATACGAAATCAATGATCAAATTTTTATTAATCCTGTATTGAAAATTACTGTACCTCCACCTCGAAATAGAGTATCATTAAAAAATAGTACGCACATAACATTTGATAATTCAAATAAAATTGCTAATAAATACATTTGTGATTTTATAAAAACAAGAGACTATTACGCTGAAAACTCGAATGATACTTCTGATTGACATAAAAAATCTATATAATTTTATATTCGGATAATTAGTAAGAGGAGAATAAAATGATAACCACACTTGACGATTTCGTTCGTGAATACGAAAAGATTAAAGCAATGGGCTGGATACCAACTCGACGACCCGGCCCCACAGGCATAGGAAAAACACTCGAGGATTTGCTCGGCATAATCGAAAATAATCTCGATATGCCTGATTTCGGGAATTATGAGTTAAAATCAGTAAGAACTAATGCCGCCAGTATGCTCACAATGTTTACAAAAGCACCCCAACCACCTCGTTCAAACGGATTACTTTTGAACAAATATGGATATGTTAGCGAAGGCATATATGGTAATGATACCAAAGTGTTGCACGCAACATTGTCAGCAGATAGATTTACATCTATTCGTGGTAACAATCAACTTAAGATTTGTTGTGAAGAAGATGGAATTTATTTTGAGTCACAAAATGGTGTTGAAGATATTTATTATAAACGTGAAACTTTGCGAGATTGTTTCAATCGTAAATACAAGGGAACGTTTGTTTATGCGTATGCTGACTCAAGGGGTGCAGGACTAAACGAAGAGTTCCATTTTATTGAAGCGTATGCCGTATCTGGATTTAGTTATGACGAATTTGCTGAATTATTGGAACGTGGCATAATTAAAGTTGATATTAGAATAGGACAATACCCAGACGGGCGACTTCACGACCACGGTACTGGATTCCGTATCCGTGAATGTGATCAAGTTCAATTGTTTAAAAGCCGTGAAAAGATTGCATAAAATAAAATGACTGCACTAAATTTATAGGCAGTCATTTTTTATTTTTCGTAATATAACAATATGCTCATTCGTCATTGTAGCAACTTTTTCACCTATAATGTTGGTGGGCGAATTTAAAGACGGCATAACCTTGTTTGGAATATTTCTTGGAACAGTATAAATATGTTGCAGTCTATAGTCAACACCGAGTTCGGTAATGATTTTATCGGTTTGGAGCGTTTCAAGTTTTACGATTCTGTTTCCGACAACCCAGAATTGATATGAATTTTCACGCATTTTTGCCGACACCGCTCGTAAACAATCGTTAAGGTCTTTGTAAAAGCTATAAACATCTCCGGCTCTTGCAAGGTCAACGGATTTTATTTTATCGAGCGATTGCCGTAAAGTTTCGCTATTTAAATCATACTCAAATCCCTTTGCATATTTCTTACCGCCCATTAATTTACTGTCAATTTTAGTGGTATCCTCAGGATTGTCGCAGAGGTCAAGCCACTGTAGCGACAGACGGCTGAATTCACCATAAGCAACAGTAGTTCGGCTGTCCCCATACGGCGGCGAAGTTATCATAATATCTATGCTGTTATCGGGAATACTGTTTAATTGCCGTGTATCTTCTGCAACAATTTTAATTTCAGGGCAGAATTTGTGTTCAAGGCAAATCCTCTCAAAATCTTTCATTTTTTCGATATTACGATTAAGAATTTTTGTAAATTCCGCTAATACAGAGGGATTGTGTTTTAACACTTTGTCAGCTGGCATACGGAACATTTTAAATTCGCCGTTCCGCCGATTAGAAACCAATCGTATAGTTTCGCTCATTGCGATGAAGAAAAAGTCACGAATATCCATATCGGACTCTTTTTTTATCGCATTTTTTAGTATTTGCAGTTCTAAAATAACCGTAGGCTTGAACCAGTACCCTATATTTTTATATTCAGGTATGTCGTATGCAAAATTTATGGTGTTAAAATATTCACGAATAAGGTTTGGTGCTGAATCTCCCCAACCTGTTTTAGCAGAAACATCTAAGCCCTTTTCCGATGTAATATATTCGTTCAGACCATTGATTGTTACCGAAAGACTGTCAAAATTGTCTCTTAATCCACGATATAAGTTTTCAGATTCTAGTTTAAGTGATTCTGAATTTATTATTGTCATTTTAACTTTGGTAATCAGCTGTGCCAATGGATTTAAATCCACGCCGTAAATTTGCTTGTAGCCCGCAAGCATAGCTTCAATGAGGACTGTCCCCGAACCCATAAACGGGTCAAGCAGACTGTTCAGCTGATGGGTTTCCTGCATTATGTCAATGATTTTTCTGCTAATCGGATAAACCATAACAGCAGGATATGTGTGAAGACCGTGGGTAAGTTCCTTTGTATCCTCACCTTTGAAATCCCAATAATCTATAGGTAGAGATTTCAGCTTTTCTATTAAGTTTTTATCTTCCAAGGATAACGATTTCATATCTCTCACCATACTTTACTTAAATAATTTTTCGCTTTCGATTTTTCCCGTGATTGTAGAATAACCCCAGTTTTCACACATATCGGTTTGGATTAACTTGGATATATGTTCCTGAAGTGTAATACCCTCTTTTGCAACAATCATTTTAAGTAGTGAATGTTGTTCGGGTGACAGTTTTAGAGTGACTGTCACAACTTTCTTATCGCTCATACGCACCTCCTTAGTTACTTATATCATTATATCATTATTTCAGTAAAAAGTCAAGTCTTTTTTTAAAAAAGTACAAATTAATTTCTGTGTAATTTTAACAGCAGAAAAACACCCACGAAAACAGATTGTATATGCCGTTTTCGGGGATGTTTAATTTGTGTCCTTAAATACAATTGTCCTCGTAAAGCTTTTTAAAGATTTTGTCCAATTCAGAAAATCGCTTTTTCGCTTTTTCGCTTTGTCGTATGCTTTCTTCTCACTTGCCGATACCGACAACTGCCTATTTTCTGCGGATTTCAAGGCATTTTCAATAAACTGTTGACGATTATTTTGCACACTTTTAAGCACGCTGTTTATGTCCTCCAAAATTAACTCATTCAAAATCACTTGCCTAATAAAATGTGTCGAACATATCTCAACAAGGCGATTTCTGCTGTTCCGATATTTTCCGCAAGTATACGCAATTGTTTCTTTTGTGTTTTTCTGGCAATACATTTTACTGCCACAATCACCGCAAAAAATCAAATTTGAGTACATATCAATAATATCTGATTTGCAACTTCTGTGTCGAGAGGAAAGCCTTTTTTGTGCAAGTTTAAAGGTTTTTTCGTCAACCAATGGCTCGTGTGTGCCATAAAAAACATACATATCTTCAGCGTTGTGTCTAACCTTTTTCTTGCATTTATAGGACAAACGGTGACTTTTGTTCGTGACAGTATTTCCAATGTACTCCTGTTTTGAAACCATATCATAAATCATTTCCCCATTCCAAGTGTAAGGCTCTTCCATATGTTTTTCAAACCCGGGGTTTTTATTCCTTTGAAAACGCAATGCCAACGGTTTTAAAACTTGATTGTTGAACAAATATTGTATAATATTTGACACTCGCTCGCCTAAAACATACATTTCAAAAATCTTTTTGACGTTATCTTTTGTTTCCGGGTCTGGCAATAAATGATTACGATTTTGGGGGTCAACAATATATCCATATGGTATAGAACCATTGCTCCGAACCCCATTTTTGGCTTGATTTTGCTTGATAGCACGCTGTTTCTTGGAACAATCTTTTGCGTAAAATTCATTAAAAAGGGAGCGGAACATAAGCATATCCGAAATACCTTTTTCGCTGTCTTCGTTGTCGGAAATTGCAATAAATCTGACGTTCTTTTCTTGCAACTTTTCGAGAAATAAAGTTGTGTCAACTATCGAACGTGAGAGCCTGCTGACGTCCCACTGTGTTATAATAGGAATAACCTAAAAAAGTCCAGTCATATCAAGGGTTTATGGAGTTTTTAAGGTTTCTTTTCACATTATAATTTAAAGAAAAACGGGGTCAAAAAACAA
>JAISIJ010000064.1 GCA_031262245.1 Oscillospiraceae bacterium
TCTCTTGCCATTTCTCTGGAACTCTCTCTTCATGAGATAGAATTACTTTTAAGAAAACATGGTTACTGCTTGTCAAAAAGTTTGCCTAATGATATGGTCGTTTTGTGGTTTTTAAAAAACACGAATAAATATAAGAACAATTGTTGTTTGATTCAAAATATAAATAATACATTGTATGAATTAAATTTACCTCAACTTATGACGAAACTCATAAATCGATAAAAAGATTAAAAAGTTTAAAAAAGTCAATAAAAATTTCGGGTTTAACGGTTTGAGTTATGGTAAAGTATAAACATAGAGAAAGTCATAAGCAAAATCATGATTACTAAACTCTTAAATCACTTTTACTTACAAAAATCCTATAAATTTAAGTCAAGCTTACGAAATCTAAATAATGCCGAAAATTACGATGCACCAGCCAAAACAATACCAAAATCTTACCTAAACAGCGCATATAATTTTTATTTATGCTTAATATATTGTAACTATACTGGAAATGCCTTCGCAATTTTATTCAATTTATATAGTTTACACAATGCAATGTTTATGACTTTCTCACAGTTATTTCACAATAAGATGAAAATTATAAGGCACAAAAGATGTTTTGCTCTATATTCTATGTGACGAGCATAGAATATTTTTTTGTTTTTAATTTATAAGATGATATGAAAAGAGGAAATATTATGTATAATGTACATTTTTATAGAAACAAAGACGGCAATGAACAGATAACAGAATATTTAAATAAACTGAAATCTAAATCAGATAAAAAAAGCCGTATAAAATTAAAAATAATCTGCGACTATATAAATGTAATTAGCGAATACGGAATACACATAGGTGAAAATTTCGGTCAGTCTGTTGAAAGCGATATATGGAAACTAAAGCCGGTAAAAAATAAAGTAATACTTGCTATATGGATTGATGGTTGTTTTGTTATGCTTCGTCAATTTACAGAAAAAAACAGCAAAAATTATGAAAAAGAAATGATTCTTGCCAAAGAAGAAGCGGCAGAATTATCAGAAAGAGTCAAAATAATGAGCAGCGGTGGTATTGGCAGCAGTTGGAAAGATATTTGTAATGAATTTTTTACACCTTTTGAGATAGCCGAAAGCAATTTCAGAGTTTCCGTTATCAATGAAATAGTAAAAGCAAAGCAGAAAAAAGGAATTGACACAAATCATTTGGAAATTCTCAGCGACATAGCATACAAGAAAATTAAAAAAATGAAAACAAACGGCTCTATTGCAAAACTAAACAAAATCATAAAAATTTTAATTGCATTGGACAAAACACTTAAAGCAGAAAGCATATAAAGTTACTTCCCGTTCACATTCGCGAACGGGGAGTGTAATTGCAGTAGAATAAGGTTATTTTATAGGAGGGTTTTTATAATTTGTTATAAAACCGCTGAATTTATTATAAACAAGCCGCTCAATAGTGCTCGTAAAAATCCTCTTATCTTTTTGAAGCTGCTTTAACTCTTTATAACGTTCAATAGCTATTTCTTGAGATATGCCGCAAAGATTTGAAATTTCATAATGAGAATCCACACCTATTCCGTGCAAAACACAAGCCGGAGTAAGCAGAACAATCGCAAAATAATCCGCTTCTAACTCATCCTCCGGCGTATTTTTTTCTGTATAATCTGTTTCATAATGTCTATGCCCCAAAAGAATGTGACCAAGCTCATGGGCAACTGAAAATTTTCTGCGTTGTTTGCTGACATCTTCGTAAGCAAAAACAATATACCAACTTTCATTAAACCAAAAACAGTTGCCAAATTCCCGCATACCATTGCCATAATCTTTGAGCCGAAAAATTTTTTCATATTCCTTTACTTCTTCACCTTCTTTTTCAACGACAGCCCTTTTAGCCACTATATTATAGTTCTTAACAATGCTGAAATAAATCAACAGGTAATGCAGAAATATCGTTACTTAAAAGAGTTCGCCACGCGATATCTTCAATCCGACTACTTTTTTTACCTTTCATTTCCTTAAAAGTCGTCGCGATTTGCGTCTTGCATAGAATCTAGACGTTCTTTGAGGTCTTTAAGCTGTTCATTTGGCACAGCTATAACTTGAGCCGATGTTGATTCCGATGCAGACTCCGACCCTTTATTGTTTTCTTCACGATCGGTCTTTGCCGCACGCCAAACTGGAGTTGTATTTTCATTCGCCGGATAATTTTTTACGTTTAACAGTTCTTTGGCAAGTTTGATGCTTTCCGGACTAATACAGTTACTCACTTGTGAATCTAATAAACGTTGTGACATAACCATAATAAACTTTCTCTCAAATTCTCCTAACTCTAAGAAAATGCGAAAAAATTCTCTTCCGGATTCCCCGAAGCCTTTTTGCAGGCACAATTTTTCAATATAAGTTTCAATGATAATATCGTCATCACTATTGCGGATTTCGCCCTCACCTGTTTCCAACCACAATCTGTTTATGTTAAATTCACGGCATATGTCTTGAATAGTTCTTGAAGTTAATTCAATGCGTCCAACCTCGATATTGCCAAGGTTTGGACGGCTCATACCTATCCTTGCAGCAAACTTCACCTGTGTTAATTCTAATATCTCTTTTCTTAAATATTTTAGTCTTTCATTTGGTTTCATTTTCTCACTCCTATCTATTATAAATATTATTTAACAAAATATCTTCACACAACGTAAAATTCTTTCCTCATGCACAAAGTATACTCTATTCACGTTTGTTTGTAAAGAACAATTTTTTTGGGAATTTTTACAATTAACTTACAAAGTATACCCTATCAGCTTTTGTTTGTAACAAACAAATTTTATAAAATTATTGCTTGACAAAATCCGACAAAAGTTTTATAATGTTTATATAAAACATAAGGAGGCGGAAACATGAAAAATAATTCGCCCATGACTATCGAGGAAAAAGTCAAACTACTTGATTCTATCGCCGAATGTATCGCTTCTCTCAACGAACCTAACAGGGAAACCCTATTCTCTCTCGCAAAAGATTCGCAAAAAATATCTGATTTTACCAAGTTTAACAAAAGCAGAATGGTAAAAATTAAAAAAAGGACAGATAAGAAAAACTTACTGTCAGAAAGGAACTTAAAAATGAATAAGCGTCTAAAAGCTGCCCGTGAGGCGGCAGGAAAAACTCAAGCGGAAGTTGCGAAACTTGTCGGAATGAGTGAACGTGGATACCGCCGCATAGAAAATTCGGCAAGTTATGCCGGTGTAGCACTAAGCATTGCACGCGTACTTAACACTACTGTTGAGCAAATATTTTCATTGACGGAAGATGCCAAACTCACGGACGCATAGCGTCAGCACATCAGCAGTATACAGGGGGGGATTAAAATATGAACAATACTCTGATAACGATAAAAACAGAGAACCGCGGCGAATGGCTGAATTTGTGCCGGAACGGAATAAGCGCAAGCGACGCGGCAGCAATATGCGGACTTAATCCATATAAAACAATACTTGATGTTTACAATGAAAAGTTGGGGGCTGACTTAACAAAAGAGGAAACCGAATCAATGCGTCAAATTCGTGAATTTAAAGAATATGCCGCCGAACGTTTTTCGGAAAAAACAGGCAAAAAAGTACGCCGCCGAAACAGAACTCTTTTCTCTGCACAATATCCGTTTATGCTTGCAAATGTCGACAGAATGATTGTCGCCGAAAATGCCGGTCTTGAATGTTGCATAACAGATACCTTGCATCTGAAAAAATTTAAAAACGGTGAATTTCCTCCGGAATGTTACGCACAATGCTTGCATCATATGTCGGTTACGGGAGCAGACAAATGGTATGTTGCGGTTTTAGTCATTAACTGTGACTTCAGGATTTTCAGACTGATGCGTGACGATAACGAAATAGAAAAGTTAATAGAAAAAGAGAGGTCTTTTTGGGAGAACAATGTTATTAAATATATACCGCCGAAACCGGATAAAAACTGTAATCAGACTTTATTTTAAATAAGATAAAAGGCGACGGAGGTATGTGAACATGCACCGATTAAAAAACTCTTATAAAAGGAAGCGCGGCAATGCCGCACACCAAACATTAAGGCAATATTTTGACGAATCTGTGAAAAATGCTGTTAATCAAAGTGCGGAAATAGCTGCTAAAGTTGCAATTGAAAAAGTAGCTGAAGAATATCATCAAAGGCTCAAACAAGAACACGACCGTCAGCTTCACAACGTTAAATTATTATTAAAAAACTATCGCGCATTGAATGAACATGCAAAAAATGCGTTATATAACGTCGAACAGCTTGAATTAGAAAAGAATGAATCTTTACGAGATATAATAGCACTAATGAATCCGTCGGATTGTTCTGATTTATCTATTGAAAGTGTAAAGAAAACCGCTCGCAGAACAAAACTTCTCCTTGCTCATGTTAATAAAATGATAGAAATTTACGGCATTTTATGCGAACGTTCAAACAGAGATGATGAACAGCGACGTTTTAGAGTTATAAAAGCATTGTATATAGACAGCAACCAACAATCCCTTTTGGAAGTAGCTGCCGCCGAAAATATTGACAAACGTACAGTTTATAAAGATATTGATACCGCCGTCAGTATGATATCAACTCTTATGTTCGGAGTAAACGGAATCGAAACAAAAGCCGATTATTGAAACAGAAAACGAAAGAAGCAAGTCTTTGACGACTTGCTTCTTTCGTTTTGCAGTGAGTTATATAATCGAATTGAACATTAATTTTCGACTTCTTCCTGTTCATCTTTTTTGGAATAAATATCGGAGTGAAGTTTTTCATAAGGTGTAGCGTTATCACCGGGTGTCAATTCAATAAACCAGCCTAAAATTTGCGGTCCGGGTATGCGGATATAGAAGTAATTATCCGAACTTCCGAAATAAGCCGCTTCACTTTGGTCAGTGCTTGCGCCGGATGTGTTTGCACGGAAACCTAAAATACCGCCGCTTGTACTGCTTTTTGTTTCAAGATAAGAACTGGCATGCTTTGATTCTTCTTCGCTTGCCTCAATACGGATTGTAATATCTTTTGCTATTACAAATCCCATGGGGTAGCCCGCCATCACATATTCCAAAACGTTTGATGAGTTTTCAGAATTATATGTGACAAGACCGCGTATAGCTTTAGATTTGGCAAGCTTTTCATTTTCGTTTGTGGAGGGCATATTATATACGGCTTGGATTTCTTCTTTAGTAAGTCCTTTGCTAAATTGAATATCCGCAAGTCT
>JAISIJ010000067.1 GCA_031262245.1 Oscillospiraceae bacterium
TTGGAAATCAACTTACAAATATCGAAAATCAAATGAATGAGGTTAAAATAACATCGGGAGAACCATCTGAGTTAAATGAATTAGAAAATTTTCTAATTCAACTTGAAACATGTTGCAAAAAGATAAAACCAATAATAAACGAAACAGAAATTATTATTGATGACTGCAATACTGAATATGATGAAGTCGAAAAATTTATTGAGCGTGAAATTTCTATGCTTAATGCTAATCGCAAAGTAACTCTGACTTTATTTAATCCCAAAACCGGTGAAAGAATTGCAGTAATGATGCGTGGTAAATATAAAAAAACAGAACCTGCTAATAAAGATGGATTTGTTTTTGAAAATTCTAAGGCAATTCTTATGATTGATGAAATAAAACATCGTAACAATAAAGGTTTTGGAATTAAAGGAGAATACGATACTACCGATAAATCTCTCTATGAAGATAAAACAGGAGTTAGATTTTTCCTCGGTTCTAAACCATCTGTAACCGCAGATAAAAAATTTACTGTTAAAGTTAATGGTAAAGAATTTGTGTGTGAAGCACATCAAACTTACAATTTTGAATATTTAAATGAAAGAGTTAAGTATATCCTTACTACTGACGAAAATAAAGTTATTCACTTCACTCTTGAAGAAAAATAAAGCAAAATAATAATAAATAAGGAGAAATATTATGAGTAATAATCACTGTTGTCCAAATTGTTCAGTTCCACTAAATATTGAAACTTGTGGTGTTTATTTTACATTTACACCGGTTCTTGGTAAAAAGTCAGTTAGTGCTGATTTAGAGGATGAAGAGAAGAAAAAGATGCAATTATTGATAGACGGTGCCAATAGTTTTAAAGAAAAATTAGATAAACATATGGAACGTTTTAACCTAAACGAAAAAGAACGTAACGGACTTTTCTACATAAATAATGATGTCCAAGATAAGAATTCAAAACGTAAAGAAATCATTGACCATTCTACAGATAAGGATTTAAAATGGAACAAAGTCACTATAAATCGTAACCCCGAGAATTTTGAAGCTGAGATTACTTGTGATATAGAAGAACCTTTTAACGAAGACAGCTACCCTGCTTGTCATCACTGCGGTTACATACTTCCTAAAAATTTCTTTGCTTATAAACAAGTTTTTAATATTGCATTAGTAGGTGCTGCCGGTTCATGTATAAGTGTTTATTTACAATCGCTTACACGCAATCAATGCGGTTCGTTTAGTGATTTTAGAGGTTTGTATGAATTTGACTATCAAAAGTTGAATACACTGGGTGCACAGCAATTTTATATAGATAATGCTAATAAATTAGATACATTTGGTATTCTGCCTCCAAAAACTATTCCGGGATTTTATTTACCTCTTCTACTTGATATGGAAGAAATAAATGGGAAAGAAAAATATTTGATTTCTATAACAGATATTGCCGGCGAATCCTTTATGGAATCAACAAATAATGAAGGATATGAAGCACATCGCGAATTTTTAAGAAATTGTGATGGTTGTCTTTTACTTGTTTCATTAGATGAAATTTTGTATGATAAAAATCTTCTTTCAATTGATGAAAAACATTATACAATTCCTGAAAATAAAGATAAATCGATAATTGACAATCGTTATGTCGGAATTATTACTAAAATAACCGAAAGGCTTATTCGCAATAAAAAACGTCCTTTTGTATCGTTCGTTTTAACTAAATGTGATTTATTAAAAGACCGAGAAGTAAACGAATACGAAAAAATTTATAATGAGGATAAAACTCTTGAAAAATGGTCGTCAATAAGCGATGCAATTAATTGTTATTGTATAGAGCCGAGTAATTTTATACCAAAACAAAGACGTCAAAAATTTAATAGAATTCCTATAGAATATTTTGCTGTAAGTGCTACCGGAAGAACACCTGACTCTGTAGAATATAGCGAACTTGATAAAGCTTGTACCGATGATAAAAAACGCAAAGAAAAGGTTTGGCATGTTAAAGGTGGTATCAAGCCAAAATATGTAGAATTACCCTTCATTTGGCTTATTGAGAAATTATTAGAAAATATGAAAAATGAAAATGAGAATATATAAGGATAGTTATAATGGATAATAAACCTACTTTTGAGCAATACGTCTATGATTCACGTGGCGGCAACTTAGGATATGGGTTTGTAGCTGCATCTAATAAATATACCGAGGGAATTCCATTGTCGAAACCCTCTGCGTCTGATGTCGGAGGTAGAACTATTCGGTTGCATTATTCCAATGAAAGAATTTTTTTAGTATGTGTGGATAATGCTAAAAATGCAAAAGAAGAACGTATTTCCGAATATGGTCATTATTTTGAATATATTACCAATAAACCATTATCGAAATGTAATCCCGAAGAATACCTAAGTGCGTATAAATTAATTGATACTATTGGAAATTCTTCGGATTCTCCTATTTCTCAAATTTCGTGTTCATCTCTTGAAAAGATAGATGTGCTTCATAAAAAATATGAAATTGATGGAGAACGTCTTGCTCGATTTTTTGAAGGTGTATATCGTGCACTTTTTTGGAATAAAAAAGGGTACGTATTTGTTATTTCTAATTTATTGCCTACACAATCACTTGAACAAACCAGCTGCGAGTTAATGGCAATTTTACATTACTATATGCCGAATATGCGTAAAAGACTTACTTTTGTCAGCAATAGTGATGGCAAGAACATACCCCAATTTGACTTCTGTTTTTCAAGAAGCGGTAAAGACTTACCCAGTGATAATTCGACGGAATGGAATTATGTCATCAAAGGAGAAAACAAAAAGAATCTTATATCATGCTTTTCTCGTGCAATGGTTTCGTTTTGTTTTAAAAATTCTGAATTGTATAATACATTAATTTCAGAGCTTGATGACCTTTTGTTATATTATGACAAAGGTGATATTAGCCCGAGTATTGGCGAATATTTGTTTCCGCTTGTATTATTCTCTAAAATGCCGGATGAATATTTTCAACAACCGGGAATTATTGACGAGTTGAAAAAACCAATAAAATCAGCTATTAACGCATTAAACAAGTTTAAAACCGAAAATAAAATTCCGCAAGAAATTGAAGATTTATTTGATGAATGTTTAGTGAGGTTACATGAAATTTTTCCACCAACAAATGCAGAAAATATGTCTGCTTTGGATAAAAATTTAGCAGACACTGGTTTTTCGATTGGTGATATAGTAAAGAGGTTAGAATATGTAGAAAATCTTCT
>JAISIJ010000099.1 GCA_031262245.1 Oscillospiraceae bacterium
TAAAGCATTTTAACCACCCCATTCCGCAGTTTTGTCGTTCAAATCATACACCAAAAACAGCGTATTTTCGGGGGCATTTTCCGCTTGTTGCGGTGTCGGTTCACTCGCTGAAATTTGCAATTTTACGTCTGTCCAGTCAATTTCAAACACACTCGGCGAGGTATTTTCTGAATCATATAAAATATACAAACTGTCGGAATTTCCGTTCACAACATCCTTTGCAGTTGGATTTCTACCCAATAAAATCGTGTTAGAATCGCCGAATTTATCGGGTTTTAACATCAAATTCCCCGATTCTTTTCCGCCGCCGAAAACAACGTAAATCGTATTCTCGTCACCATTTTCTGTGTCAATTTCGGTTGGAATGTGGTCTAAAATCACAAGGTTTGAATTGCCCCAATCAACATCAGAATAACTGCCACGTTTAATGCTCGGAATCACGTTCAAATGCCCGATTGTGGGGATAATTTCACACCCTGTCGGCGTTGTAATTTTAATATGATAGACGTAATTTCCGACAAGTTTTCGAGTTTTTTCGGGCGGAAAAATAATAATAAAATTACGCTGAATGTTATCAAAAATTCCTTTTTGTGAAATTGTCGGCTCACGAGCGTTGTGCCTGCCGATTAACATTTCCGCCGAATATGCCTTAACATTGCCGATTTTACCGCCATTTTTGGTGATTTTCACACGATAAAAAAAACGCACCCCCGGCAATTTCGACAAGATTTTTGTCACGTTTTAACATCTCACACCTCCTCGTTTTTCAGCGAAATTGTAATAAAAATTTTGCAATATCGGATTCCGTCACAAGCCGTCGCAGCCCCCAATTGAAGCCGTAAACTGTCCGATTGCGTCCGCAAACCGCAGGTAATTCCCATTTGCGAAAGTGCGTTTGTGTCGTCACGGTCGAACACGCAAAAGTCGATTTTCAGCCGCCGCATAATCGCAAATTGTGCGTCTTGGTCGAGGTGTGTCGGGGCTTATATCGGTAATCGGGGGCAAATCAAGACACTCGGATTTTGTCGCCCGGAACGCAATTGAGTGGATTTTTTGCGTCAATTCCGACTCCATATTACAGGTGTGTGATTTCCGTATCCTACAAGGTCAAAATAGCGATTTCTAAAGCTGTAAAAACTATTTCCGAAGACCTCTGAATTTAGAAATTTGTATTGAGAAAATACATCAATGGGTTTATTTGTGATTATAGTCCCGGTTAATAAAAGCCGATATTTTGCTGTTTTTCCGAGCCTGTGCATTGCCTTTGAAGCGTTGGTATTGTGCGTTTTCAGCTTGTGACCCTCGTCGCAAATTATCAAAGAATCGCCATTGCAGAGCCAATCCGACAACTCTTTTTCAATCCGCCAAGTTGATTCATAATTGACAACCGCAATTTGCAAATTACTGCCCTCAAGGTGGCGAAGAGTATCAATTTTTTTCATTCCCGTGCCTTAAAATTGCAAGAGGGTAGTCAAAATCGGCGAATTTAAAATACTCTTCCTCCCAAACTCCGAGAATTGAAACAGGTGCAACAATTAATACTCTGTTTATTTTTTTGTCAAGGTACAGGCGACCCGAAACTGCGATTGAAGTTAGACTTTTGCCTGTTCCGTCATCCCATTTCCATCAGGTAGGCGACACCTTTGGAAATGGGCGGTGTATCACCTCCCTCCGAAACACCGAATAACTGACAGGTAAATTCATATGCTTCCTGCTGATGTTTGTAGGGTGTCGCCTTAATCGGAAGGTTTTGATTTTCGAACATTTTTTTCCTCGCTTTCATTTAATTTTTCGAGCATTGCTAATTTCCTCGCCATACGCTTTGAAATGACGCTGATTGCGGTAAGCACGCCGATTATCTCTTCGGTGGTTTCAGCTCCGTTGCCCATTTTTACATTTTTGGTTGTCATAATTCTCACCTCCTGTTTGGAAATTTTGGGGAACAAAAAGCCCCCTCACTATATACAGGAAAGTAAGGGGGCTTTTAACAACCAAAAATTAAAAATTATTTTTTAAATATTTTTTTACGCAATTTTTCAAGGATTTTTTTCTTTCTTTTATTTACTGATTGTTGTGAAATATTAAGCACTTCAGCATAGTCTATTTCGGATTGTTCACCGAAAAACAAGGCATTTATAAGGTTACTTTCGTCAACGGTCAGTTCACTTAATGCAGAATATAATTCTTCAAGCAATATTTTATCAACAACAATATCATCAACAAGAGCCTGTCCTCTTACGGTTTGCTCGTCAAGGTCGTGTTCGCATAAAAAATCATACGAACATTCGTGTTTTTCGCAAGCACGGCGGCGATTTTCTTCTCGCCAAGTTGCCCGCATATACTCGTTGTATACATCTTCACTGACTTCAATTTCTGTTCCATCAAGCCAAATATATCGCTTATCCATTACGATTTCCTCCTTTCCTCGAAAATTTCAAAGAAAAGAAGAACCTATGGATAACGTGCTATATAGCACTCCCAGCAGGGTTTGTCCGCACCGAACGCAAAAAAAGAGATACCCTGTGCCACTTTAATAGCACAAAGTATCTCCTTGAAAAATATGTAGAAATCAGTCGATAAAAAATAAGCCGAATCTCCCCAGTCCGGGATTACGGCTCTTTTGTAGATGTATGTAGTTTGGGAATTTTCACAATCATTATTATTTCGGTACATATTTCTACCTCCAAGCGGAGGACACGCACCGAGAAAATCCTCCGGCTTTTAAACGACCATAAACTGCATTAAATTACTCCTTGTTAAATTATTATGAATAATTATTCATCATTATTATACTCTTCGGTATTGGAGAAATATGTCGAAAACGAGTGCTGTGTAAAAATTTTCAATAAAAAACATCCCCATCAAGATTAATTGATGAGGATGTTTGCATTATTTGCTATTATCTTTGCTTTTACATTTAGTCGTATTAATTTTGTTTTGATGATTTGATTTTTTTCTGACGATAAAAACAAAAATTCCAAATAGAATGACGCCGACTACAAATAGAATAAGGATTTTTAACGCTAAATGAGAGTTTTTTACAGGCGTTTTTTTAAATGCAGTAGGCGGAATTAGTTTTGATTCAAAAATTCCATCGCCGTCCTCATCCATATATGTGTCAACATTACCATTTTCATTCTCTTTTATGAGAATTTCATTTTTATCAGTATCAATATCAATAAAGGCGGTTTTGCCGTCTTTTTTTATTTCTACCTTAGCTCCTGAAAGGTTATCACCTCGGATTTTCAACCCTTCGTTTGTTTGCTCTGAAATAATGTTTTTATCCTTAATTTCATTCCCGATGATTGTAACTTTATTCCAAGGTGTTATATCACTTGGCGTGATACTGACATCAATTTTATCTTCTGGTGTAGAGGGCAACGGCTTCGGGTCAACATCAATGGAAATTACTTCGGGTGTTGACTCAACAATGGGCGGTACAGAACTTTTGGAATTTTGTGATGTTTCATTAATGTCGTCTCCGATGATTGAAACTTTATCCCAAGGTGTTGTATCACTTGGTGTGACGCTGACATCAAGTTTATCTTCCGATGTAGAGGGCTCCGGATCAACATCAATGGAAATTACTTCGGATGTTGACTCAACAAGAGTTGATACAGAACTTTCGGAATTTTGTGACGATTCATCTGATGATGTGTTTTCGATTCTGGAAGTCTCTTTGTTAGGTGAGTCTATTACCACACTGCCGAATACAATATCAAAATATACATTATTAAGATTATAATCATATATTTCTTCGGGATTGTAGGTAATTACAATTTTTGAATTACCTGAAACAGCAGTTTGTAAAATCTCAAATTCAAGTGTTGCGACGATGCCATTGTTTGTGTTGTTATTCAAGCCAAGAGACATATCAAAACAAAGTCGGTAAGGCTTTGCTGTGAGTGTTCCTGAATGTGCCGCTCCTGTTAAAACAGAACCATTGGTAACTTTGGTCAGCTTAATTTGTGTGTTGTCATAATCAATCCCGCAATAAAAGGCAATAATTCCGGTGTTACCTGATATTGATATGGGAATTGATATGGTATCGCCGGGCTTTCCCTCGGCAGTACCCACCATTATAGTAGGTGTTTCGGTAGCAAAGACGGAAATGAATGTCATCAATAACAGCAAAATACTGAAAACTGTGCTGACAAGTGTTTTTTGTTTCATATTATACCTCGCTTTTCGTTGGGATGATTACCAATTTTTCCAATACTTATAGGACTTTAAGTGGTTCTGAAAAAGCAATAAATTTCCACTACGATTAAATTGTGGTTTAGAATAAAACTTGAATCAGCATAATCTGATGCAAACGTTTAGTGTTTATATCTATTTTAATTTGAAAATATTATTTCAACAGATGAAGTGATACCATTCCGGTTAAACAATACATAATGATAAATATGGAAAATGTTTTTGATTATCTAAACGTCCCCACAATGAAAATATTTTATGCTTACTTTCTATGTAAATCACTTTATACAAGTGTAATTCAACAAAGGGCGGCAACTTAAAGCCGCCCTTTGTTTATATTAAAGTTTTGAACGTACACTATTTAGAACACTCAATCGTAAGTTTATCTTTTGGTGTATAGAGAAGTATGCTGTCATTATCCCACCCACCGGCAAGATATCTACGGAGACGAGTTACATCTTTAGCATCGAATTCGCCGTCACCATTGCAATCGACAGCGATTAAATTAGTTTCTTCATATTCCTCATAACCTCCAGCTTGGTATCGGCGTAAACAAGTTACATCTTTAGCATTTAATTCGCCGTCGCCATTTATATCGCCTACGGTAAACACCGTAATTACAGCGGTTGATGCTTCAATATCAAGAAATCCACCTTCAGCATCAGTCGCAGATGCATTAACCACAATTTCATAATCTCCAACAGGGATGTCGTTTTGTAATTGGAATTTTAGTGTAATTAAAAGTCCTGTTAAATCATTGGATTCAAAGGCATTTCCTTGTTCTGAATCCAACAAAGTCAGTTTACTGCTATCAAAATCCAAATCCAAATCCATATCCGCAATTCCGGAAACATCTGAAATATATACAGGAATATTTACAATATCATTTGGCAAAGCATATGTCCATTCTGATGACATATATTTGGAATTGTCAAAAACATCTGTATCCTCATCAATAGGATTAATGAATGGCACATCTATAGTTATTATATTACTGTCGTTCATACCATCGGCTGTAGACATCATAGAGAGAGTTATATCGGAAAACACCTCAATTTGCACATCATTTGTAAAAACTTCAGTAAAGCCCTCAGGCATTTCTGCTTCTGCTAAAATCGACATAGATGTGTCAATTGGAAGTATGATTTGGTAATCTACACCCTCAATTCCATCAATCGAGGTGAAAGTTTTTGTATTTTCACCTGTGGGAATTGTGATTTTAATTGACGGAGGTATTTGTGTTTCCGTTTCATCTTCAACAGGTTCTTCAACAATTGTGTCGTCATAATCCCCAGGGTTTTCCGGGTCAACATAATCATCAAATATGACTGTCGGCTCTTCTACTGTTTCGAAGAATGACAAAATCGGACGAACAGTAATATCGCCTGTCACTCTCCACCATTCAGAATCTGTCTCCCAACCTTCAAACACCATATTATCGGGGGTGAGAGGTGCAGGAGGCTCGGCAGCTTCATCATATTCAATGGTTTGGGTTGATACTGTTGCCCCGTTTTCATCCACAAAAGTAACTGTATACACCGCCGTTTCCCAATCGGCGATTAAGAGAGTATGGTCTGTTACAGTGTATTCTGAACCTTCCACAGGCTTTTTGGTGTCGCCATCAAGAGTATACCAACCTAAGAAAGTTTTCCCTTCGCATTTCTTTTCGGGAAGTTCAATTGTAGAACCATAAGAATATTCCATTTTCATATCGACTTCACTATTTGCGAAATCAACCAATACGACAACGTATTCCTTCGGAATGAATTGTGCATTTAATACACGATTACTCGTAATATTGTAGGGGGAATCATCCCATCCTGTAAAAATCCAACCTGTCTTTATCGGCGTCTGCGGAAGCTCTGCCGATGACCCTTCTACTACTGTTTGGGCTGACAGTTCATTACCTTCTGATTTGAAGGTTACGGTGTAACTGGGTTTAGGTGCTTCAATTAAATCAACATTAATTAACTCTGTTGAACCTTCAAGGGCTAAGGCAACAATAAAATCGCCTGTTCCAATTCCGTTTATCTTAGCAGAAACTTCTTCTCTCGGAATAAATGAGAAGGAGTAAGCGTTATCATCACCGATAGTGGTTTGCCCAACATATTCACGCTGTTCTTCATTTGGGTCGGTATTTGTTTCTTTGTAGACAAATATAGTGGCTTTACGTCCGTTGAAATCTGCGGTTGTGTCTAAATTACCTCTGATATTGTAGGTTGTTCCGCTGATTTCACCTTCAGCGTCTACTGCTGAAATGACAGGAATTTGTGTCCTGTACCGATATAGAGTTTGTGTTTCCAATCCATTATATGTCGCTGGCTTAATATCTGTCCATTCGCTCCAATCGCTGATTTTATAAAAGTTATGAACATATTTGGTATCTTGATAACGATATTGTGTCTTGTTGTTTGTAGATTTTAAGAAATAAACAACACCTTTATCGTTGATAGTAAAGCCGGTTTTGCTACCGTCGTTATATCCGCCTAATTCACCGGTTGTCTTTGCCTTTTTCGCTACAGAATCTCTGTTGTTATAAGTGCTGACGGAAATATCCTTTTCCCTCTTATAGACTCCATAACTTGACCGCGTGCCGGAAGTATCATTCGTGTCTTTATAGGAACGATAATAAGGTGAAGAGGAACGCTGAAAACCATAACTGATAATCGTATAGTTTTTTACGACTTTTTTAGTTTCAACATCACGCTTTAAGGACGCCGTATCGGTTTCCGTTACTTTGGTATCACTCCACGATGACCACGACCCTGTTGTCGGCACGGTTTTATCATAGGTATAGCCTGACATAGTTTTAGAAGTGGTGCTGGTTGCCGTTTCTTTGGTGTTGTAACGATATTGTGTTTTAGATTCTACTTGGACATCGTCTGAAGTTGTAGGCATAATGGCACTCCACTCACTCCATTCACCCCAAACGGATGTTGCAAGTTCAGTAATAGGTGCAGAAGAGAGATTGGAGAGCGAACCACCGGTTTTTGCTCCGTTGCGACCTACAACCATAACTTCAACCATTGAAGCAGGTTCAACAGAGTCAAAAACAATATTCATCGGTTCGTCAAGTTGGATAGAATCGTTTTTACTTGCAACCATTCTGCCGTCAGCTGTTTTTAATACGGTCATCAGCCAACCCGAAGGAATAACATCACCGCTACTGAGCAATGTGACATTGATGTTATATCTGATTTGTGTATTGGTGCTGTCTTTTGTAGCCGAAAGGTCGGTAACTAAGATGGGAAGGTCGGGATTTTCCCAAGCTTGTGTAGCATAAACTTTCATATCTCCGTCAACAGCTGTATAATCTGTACCTTCGCTTTCAGGGCTGATATGCCATCCGGCAAACATATAACCGGCATCAACTGTACATTCATCTTCACCGGGTATTACAGCAGATTGTAAATATTCTACCTCTTGCATATCGCCGATTCTTGTTCCGTCAGTATCGTAGAATTCAACATTGTATATTTCGGAAGTATATTGGGCTACAATCGTGATGTTCTCTGTGATTGGAGTTCCTTCCGCTATCGTCCAACCGTTTGCATTGTAGCCGGTCTTGGTTGGGTGAGGTGATGGATAGTTAGGTGTACTGCCATATTTAATGGTTTGTGCATCGCCTAAGGATGTCCCGTCATCATCGGTGAAGCTGACAGTTACATCCGCCATTGCTTCGACAGTAATCGGAGAGATACTGGTTTCGCTGTTGCCTTTAAAGTTTTGTGCTTGTACTTGAATAGTGTAAACGCCTACTTCCGGCAAGGTGAAAGCGGCAAGATTTCCGGTTGTGGTTTCTGAGCGAACCAATGAATCGTCTTTATACAGACCAACTTCATAACTTGAGGCATTTGCAACAGATGACCAGTTAACAGATGCCGTACTGCCGACATCAATTTTCTCATCGGTTTGATAAAGTGCTGCTGTGGGCATATCCGGTGTAGCAAGTGTAATTTTTTTGGTTTCTATCTCACTTGTTGCAGCACCTTCTCTGATTGCAATAGCTTTAATGGTTACATCAGACTTTACAGAGATTGGTTTATCATTATATTTTTTTGATGTTCCTTTTGGCGTTCCTTTTTTTGAATCATAAGTTGGCTTTGAACCGTCAGTAGTGTAAATGATAATATCACTCTTGCTTTTTTTCGTTATTTCTACATGGGCATTCGTTCCACTATAGGTCGGGGCTTTGATTTCGGGTGTTCCAACCTTTTTTACGCTGATAGATGCAGTCTTTGATTTGCTGTTAGTGTACCCGCTTTTTTCGGCGTGTGCGTGTACAAAAGCACTTGAAGTTAAATTGAATGAGTACGATTCCTCTTTAACCAAGGAAGAGCTTCCGCTTGTATGTTTTGATGCTCCTAAATCATAGTGATATTCAATATAAGAACCGCTTGTAGGGCTTGTAATCTTAACTGTTTTACCACCATAATAATTTGTTTTTGTAATAGACGGAGCGGATAATTTTGGAAGTTCGGTCTTTGTATAACCCGGTCTGAACCAACCGCTCAATTGTGTCTTGCTCAAACTACTCCCGGACTTCCAACTCCAAGTTTCTTTCCTAACTTTATTACTTTCATTTCCACCAATTGTTGTGACATTATTACCGCTTACAGCCACAACTATGTCAACGTGACTTGTATTATTTTTATAAATTGCTATATCACCTACTTTAGGTGTTTTAGCTGAAGATATAAACTGTCCTTTTTTCTCAGCAAAACTTCGCATAGTTGAAACACTTGCTGTTTTTGGTATAACAGATGTTTTAATACCTGATTTATTAGCACACCATGAAACAAAAGACGCACACCAAGCTCCTCCATTTGTCCCGGTAAATTTGCCGTACTTGGTCTTATTATTGCCAGTTTCCGAATAACCAATCTCGTTTTTGGCAATTTCAATAAGCCTTGCTGCTGTACCATCTGCAGCTGCTGAAACAGGCAATGACATCATCGGTAACATTCCGAATACCATTATAAGAGCGAGAAAGATAGACATTCCCTTTGTTATTGTTCGTTTCATATGTGAAACCCTCCTTTTTATTATTTCGCTGTAAATACGATATTTTCTCCCAAACCAAAGTAATAATTCTCTTTCTTTTGGGTATAGGGAATAATTGTATAGGTTTCATTACTTTCAAGGATTTTATTTGTGATAGTAACTCCACCGGTCCAGTTAGAAGTGCGGTAGCTTACAAAATCAGACATTGAAGTGTATTCTTCGAGATTTTTGTTGTTAATGTCATAATAATTGCCTTTTAACAAAACATACCCTAATGCACCATTTGCTGTGCCTGTGCGAGAGAGGCGAAATTGAATGGTATCTGCGGTGATTTTCTTAATACTAGTTTCGAGAGTAATATCAGGAGTTGTGAAAGTGGTGTTTTTTCCCATACCAAAGAAATAAATAGATCCTCGGCGTTGGGTTATGGGGATTACGGTATATGTTTGATTTTTATCAAGATAGGTTAAGGTAAAGTTACAATTTTTTGTCCATTTTGAGGTTTTAAATTCTACAAAATCAAGGTGTTTTTTCATATCAGACATTGTGGCTGTTGAGAAATCAATTTTGGAATAATCACCTTTCAGCAGAACGTAGGATATTGCACCTTTTACATCACCGTTTCTTTCGATAAAGATTTTAGCTGTAGTAGGGGTTACGGATTTTATTGTAACGGAGAGTTTTGTGGGGGCTGAAACAGGTAATTGAGAGGTAGTGGTTTCAGTAGGAATTGTTGTAGTTTCGATGAGAGTTGTTATAGTTTCGGTGGGAGTAGTTGTGCTTTCGGTAAGAGTTGTAGATGTTGTAAATGTCTTAATCTGATACTGTGCCGTTACTATTAAATCAGTTGTAATATTATCGAATTCAACATTCCAACCGATAAAATCATAGTCAGTTCGTACCGGATTGTCGGGAGCAAGTGCTGCCTCGCCGTGCGTAATGGTTTGTATATCCATTACACTACCATCGTAATCTTTGAAGGTGACAGTGTAGGCATTTAATACATAGACATTTCCGTTCACCATTTCAAAATAAACATTGTCGGTATTGATATCAAAAATGTCATCAGGCATATAACTAATAGTTATGGGTATTTCGTCGGGTCGTGTTTCCGAAATAATTTTAAATGTCAGCGTTGCAATCAAACCATTAACAGTTATATTTGTCGAAGACAAATCCATATTAAAGCAAAGCTTATAAGGATTTGTCGTAAACGAACCCGAATGTGACGGGTCAGTTAACACATCGCCGTTTGTTACGCCTGTCAATTCTAATTTGCTATTGTCGTAGGCAATACTGACATTGAGAGATATAATTCCTGAATTGTTTGCAATGGACACAGGAACATCTACTGTGTCGCCGGGCAACCCCGCAGCAGTACCTACCGTAATAATCGGAGTTTTGGCTTCTGATATGATTATTTTTCCGTTCACTTTATCAAAAGCTACATTATTATAATCAATGTCATATATTTCATTTGGGTTGTAGTTTAAGGTGATTTCTGTATCACCCGGCGTGGCAGACTTCAGAATTTCAAAAGAAAGAGTAGCTATCACACCATTTTCCATATTGTTTGTTGTAGATAAATCCATAGCAAAGCATAGTTTATATGGATTTGTTGTAAACGAACCCGAATGAGAAGGGTCAGTTAATACCATTCCGTTCTGCATTCCTGTAAGTTTTAATTTTGTATCATCAAATGCCAAACTAACATTGAACGACACAATTCCGGGATTGCCGGATATCGAAACCGGCACATCAACCGTTTCTCCCTGTACTCCGGAAACTGTTTCAACCGTAATAGTCGGTGCTGTCACCTCCTCCTCTGCATAAACAGTAGGTTGTGATATCAAACCAACCAAAAGGTCTAGTAACAGCAAAACCGTTAACAGCAGCGAGATACCATTTTTTGTTCTTGTCATAAAAAATCCTCCTAAATTTTTGTAGTTTTTTGTATTTTATTTTAAATTTCCTATCTGAATGCAGAAAAGCCCGTAGTTAAAAAAATACAGACTTATATTATAGTTATTATTATATACTACAATACAAAAACTCTTACTGTTTTTGTCGATAAGTAAGATATTATCTTTTCTAGTTAATTCAAGGTAGCCTTGTTTGCTACCCTTTAAACGTAGCATATTATCTATAATATTGAGCCTTTTTAATGTGAAAATCTGTAATTTTTTTGGCAGAGTTTCAAATCGTGACCTTACAGTCTCTTTTTCATTAAATATTTAACAATCTACACATATCATCTCAAAAATTAATTATATAACATTATTTTTTATAATCCAAGTAAAATTTATTAATTTTCTGTTAATTTTTAAAATTAAGAACTTATTTTGTACAAAATATTGAAATATTGTTATAAACCCCCTCAAAACGACACATCTCACCTATACTTACACATTATACTCATATTTTTTTAAATGTCAAGTGTTTTTTATTTTTTATTTGGGATTTAACATTTACGTGGTATGAATTTTACCCTCCTTATAAAATGGCTTTAAATAGCCACTCGGGCGTTTTATTAACCCTTAAAAAAACGTCCTTAATGCTACGAGACAGACACCTCAAAGAAAATTCGGGCAGTTATGAAACATAAAGGACTTTCCGGGAAACCGTTAACCTCAAATATTCCTTATGGATATAAAAAAGCAATTGATGAAAAAGGCAATACACTTTGGGTAGTCGATGATGAAACTGCTCCGATTGTTCGTGAAATTTTCCGCCTGTATGTTGATGAGCATTTAAGCTTTATTGAAATTGCAAGAAATATTTCCGGCAAAGGTATTATTATTCCGAATGTAAGAAAAGGCAGAAAAGTTTCCGGCGAGGCTGATGTATGGAACGACCAGACCGTTAAAAATATTCTATCTAATCAAGTTTATTGCGGGGATACCGTTAACTTTAAAACAGAAAAAATTTCTTTTAAAGACCAAAGGCGAATTAATCACAATCCGTCTGAATGGAAAATCTTTGAGGATACTCATCAAGCTATAATAAGCCGTGAACTTTTTGAACAAGTTAAAAAACTTTTTTCAGAACACAGAAAAAACAGGACTTTCGGTTTACAAAATCCTTTACGTTATTTTTTATTTTGTTTCGATTGTAATTCTCGTATGTATGCAAGACGTTTTCAAGACGAAGACAAAAATGTTTATGTCTGTCATAAGAATTGTACGTCCCACCCTCGGCAATGTTCAAGTCATTCAGTACGAGAAAAATATTTATATGATTTGCTTATAGAAAAATTGAATAAATTGATTGAAATAAAAAATAATGACCCTCAAAAATTCCGTGAACTTATTTATGCAGAAAGATTAAACAATACACAAAATTTAACCGACCGTTCATCAAGAAGACTTTTAGAAATTGACAGCGAGATTGACATACTTCAAAACAGGATAAAAAAGATTTACATTGAAAAAGAAAATGGTGAATTATCTTACCCGGTATTCTCTGCACTTGCTGAACAATTTGCAAAAGATATTGAAACTTTAAAATATGAACGGATTGAAATAACACGCAAACTTAACGAAATTAAAAAAAGCAACGACAACCTTAAAATTTTTCTTTTATCTATTGACAAATTTGACAAAATATATTATAATGACTTGAATGAAGTCTTTTTAAGTAAAATATTAGAGAAAATACTCGTTGAGGAGCGAACGGTTAAATATTCTCGTGTTCCTCCGATTGTGCATATTCACTTTCTCGGTATAGGTGAAATAAGTTTTATTTAACAAGGAGTGGTTAAAATATTTTTAGTATCTTTACCATTTAGAATTATCGGGTTTATCCTTATGATACCTCTAAAATTAATACAAGGTATTCTGTTTGTTCTTCGTTTTCCTTTGGCATTAGCCGGAGGAATACTGAAAATTTTATCCGGCTTTTGCAGTTTATCAATAATTCTGATGTTCATTTATAATATTGCTGAACATATTCCGATTGACTGGGCTGTCTTTATTACGTTATTCGCAGTTAATGCCCTTTTGGTAATAGCAGCATATCTGCCGGAACAGTTATATGAACTTTCAGCAGCTGCAAGCGAGGGCTTGTGGGATTTGGTGACTTATTAATTAAGGAGTAATTAATGTTAAAAAAACGATTAATGGTTTTGTTTTCGATTATTTTATGTATGGGCTTTTCCGTTTCTGCCGAAACGACAGAAAGTACAACAGACGGTAGCAACGGTTCTCTTGCCGACCCTGTTAATTTTCCGAATAATGAAGTTTCAATAGCCGAGAAAGTTTGGGAAGAATTTGCTTATGGTTTTGGCTACAACGGTTATTGGGAAATGGACTATTTAGACAAACATATAATGCCCGATGAAACTCCGGAGATTTACTGGTATTTTCCTTATTTCATTGAGTTTTGCAAAGAATATGATTTAACGTCTTATACCCCTGTGGGTGATTTTGATTTATATGAGTTGATAGTTGACGATTTTGAAGAGTATTACAT
>JAISIJ010000158.1 GCA_031262245.1 Oscillospiraceae bacterium
TACAGAAGACAGCGGATATATCCGCGATTACGATATTGCGGCTGTTGTTATTGAACATAAAAACGGAATGTTATATTGTGAACAACGGAACAAAATCCAACCCGATACTGACGCAGAAATTGTAATCCCATTCAATATGAATAATACAAATAGTATATTTATACCAATCAAAATCGGCGAGCTGTTCGATGAAAAAAACACAATCATTCCCGATACAAGACACGCAAAAATGCAGTTTCATTTCAAATACGATAATGTTGATGAAAATTCAAAAGCAGATGTTTCATATGAATATTCAAAAACAGATACTACATACGAAATCCCGTCCGGTTCAATTATAAGGATACAAAATTTGAAAACATAATTATACAATATGTATAATTAATATCATAAGCAATACGGCTTGTTCTAATCACATATTTATAATAGTATAAATTTAAAAAATAACTATGATGATTAGATATGATTAAGTTTCAAACAAAATCCACAATTTTCACCTTCAATTTTACTTTTTTTGCAGTATTAGCAATTTTTATTCTCCTAAGAGACAGCGAAATTGCGATTCTGGGTTTATCGGCTTGTATTTTGCATGAACTCGGACATTTTCTTTCATGCAAAATTTGTAAAGTTAAGATTGAAGAGATTTTTTTTTCGTGTACAGGGTTGTGTATAAAAAAATTATCAGCGAAAAATCTCACATACAAAAAAGAACTATTCATCCTTTCGTCCGGCATCGCCGCCAATTTGACAATTTCAGCGTCTCTGCTTTTTGCGCAAAACGCATTTTTCAAACTTTTCGGAATGATTAACCTTATGGTGGCGGTGTTCAATTTTTTACCGTTAAGCAGTTTTGACGGATTTCAGATTCGTGAACTTATAATTACGCGAAATATTGCGCTTGAAAACATCGAATCTTATAACAAAATATTTAGATTTGTAGATATAATACTATTTGTAATCTTATTTTGCGTCATGTTCGTTATTGGAAATGACAATTTCTGCTTATTATTGATACCGTTTATAATGTTAATTGGAAAATTTGAGGATGGTTAAATAGTATAACTATTGAATTTGAATATGAAATTAAGTGAATTGAAAAAATATATACTATCTGTAAAGTCACCGGCTAAGTATCTTGGCGGGGAATATGGAAGTATAGTTAAAGACAAAAGCAAAATCGATGTCAGGTTTGCTTTTTGTTTTCCCGATACGTATGAAATCGGTATGTCACACCTTGGTTTGCGGATTTTATACGGTCTTATAAATGAAAGAGAAAATTTTTGGTGCGAGCGCGCTTTTTCGCCGGCTGAGGATTTTGAACAGCTGATGCGTGACAAAGCCATAAAACTATACGGGCTCGAAAGTTATGACGATATAAAGGATTTTGATTTTATCGGTTTTACCCTACAGTACGAGCTTAGCTACACGAATATACTAAATATGCTTGATTTGGCAGGTATACCGATATATTCTAAAGACAGAACTGTAGACGACCCGATAGTAATCGCAGGAGGTCCGTGTTGCTGTAACCCCGAGCCGCTATTTGACTTCTTCGATTTATTCGTTCTCGGTGAAGGCGAAGAAGTTACACTAGAAATATTAGACTTATATAATGGCCTCAAAAGTAAAGGTACCGCTAATTTACGTAATGTTTTTTTTGATGCAGTTTCAGGTATTGAAGGCGTATATCGGAATAATTATGTAGGAAATGACGTAAGTGACGCAAGAAAAATGTGTAATATTCACGAAAAAATTGCGAAAAAGAGAATTATTAGTGATCTTAACACTTCGTTTTATCCAAAAGAAACTATCGTGCCATTCAACGAAATTGTTCATGATAGAGCGGTTGAAGAGGTAATTAGAGGGTGCATCCGAGGTTGTAGATTTTGTCAAGCGGGATATATTTACAGACCGTATCGCGAAAAGGATATTAATACCATTAACACTCAGGTGAAATCTCTCTGCGATTTCACGGGTTATGAAACGGTTTCGCTGTCGTCGCTCAGCACGGCGGACTATTCAAAGATAGAAGAACTTCTTCATACGCTCAATGATTATACAGAGAGTAATAACATAGGTATGTCGCTCCCCTCTATGCGACTCGACAGCTTTTCTGATGAGCTTATTTCGGAGTTGATGAAAGTTCGTAAAAGCGGGCTGACTTTTGCACCTGAAGCCGGAACACAACGTCTTCGAGACGTAATTAACAAAAATATAAGCGAAGATGAAATTTTCAAGGCTTGCGAATCTGCGTTTACATATGGTATTAATAGTATAAAATTATACTATATGTTAGGACTCCCGACAGAGACTGATGAAGATATATTAGAAATTGCACGGCTTTCTGAAAGGATTTTGAGCCTATACTATCGTGTTACAAAAGAAAAAAATATACCCAACGTAAAACCCCCACACATTAGCATAAGTGCATCAACTTTCATACCGAAACCGTTTACACCGTTCCAGTTTGCCGCGCAGGCGAGCGAAGAAGAAATCAGACACAAACAGCAGATCCTTAAGGATGCTGTTCGCAAAAATCGGAAGTTAAGTGTTAGTTACAACGATTATCGGATGAGTTTTCTTGAAGCAATATTGGCTCGAGGCGACAGGGAACTCTCAAAAGTCATATATACGGCATGGAAAAACGGCTGCAAATTCGACGGCTGGGATGATCATTTTAAGTGGAAAATCTGGGTTGATGCCTTTGCGGAAAACAACATTAACCCGCAAAATTACGTCCTTCGAGAGTATGAAAAGGATCATGTTTTTCCATGGGACCACCTCGACTTTTTCATTGATAAAGACTTTTTGTGGAGCGAATGGGAAAAAGCCAAAACCGCCACACCGACCCCTAATTGCCGTGAATCATGCTCAAGCTGCGGGCTCGGTAACCTTTGTAATATTCATACAATTTAATGGTGTAAAGATGTCAAACAATTTTTCGTATCGAATTATCTTCTCTAAAACAGAAAACGCTATATATATATCCCATTTAGATCTCATGAGAACTTTTACACCAGCTTTCAAGCGTTCAAAAATGCCAATTAATTACAAAGAAGGCTTTACAAAGCGCCCGCATTTGGTCTTTCCATATCCGTTGCCGCTTGGAATTGGCGGTGAAAGTGAACCCTTGGACATCAAAACATATGTTGAACTTGATGATGTAAACGATTACTTGAACTAGCTTAACGATGTTTTAGTTGATGGAATTAAGGTTAAAGATATAAGCC
>JAISIJ010000178.1 GCA_031262245.1 Oscillospiraceae bacterium
GTCCCGACGGGGCTGTGGTAAAACAGGGTGCGGTTGCTCCCGAAATGATGAAGCACAGCGGTTCGGCGCGTGTGTTTGATTGTGAAGAGGATGCTTCGGCGGCAATTCTTCAGGGCAAAATTGTTGCGGGCGATGTTGTAGTAATCCGTTATGAAGGGCCAAAGGGCGGGCCGGGTATGCGTGAAATGTTGACACCGACTTCTGCTCTCGCAGGTATGGGACTCGATAAAGATGTTGCATTAATAACAGATGGGCGTTTTTCGGGAGCAACAAGAGGTGCGGCAATCGGGCATATCTCTCCCGAAGCAATTTGCGGAGGTTTAATAGCTTATCTTAAAAATGATGATATTATAGATATTAATATCCCCGAATACTCACTTTCAGTAAGGTTAACAGAAGAAGAAATATCAAAAAGAAAATCTGAAATGCAAATAAAAAAGCCCAAAGCAGTTAAAGGTTATCTTGCGAGATATGTAAAAACAATTTTAAACTGAAATTTCTTAAATAAAGGTGTATTTAATGAGTGAACTAACTTTAAATGATATGGAAAATGCCGTAACAAGGCTTTCGGGAGTTTTGCATAAAACCCCTTTGCAACGTTCGGACACTTTTTCAAAAACTGCCGGAACAGATATATATCTTAAATATGAAAATCAACAAAAAACAGGCTCTTTTAAAATCCGCGGTGCTTATAATAAATTATGGGAAATAAAACAAAGCGGAAATATCACAAATGTTCTTGCGGCTTCTGCGGGTAATCACGCTCAAGGGGTTGCATATGCCGCAACTGTTTTAGATCTTAATGCAACTATTGTTATGCCGAAAAGCACTCCCATTGCAAAAATCAAAGCAACAGAGGGATATAATGCCGAAGTTGTTCTTTCGGGAGATTGCTATGACAGTGCCTGTAAATTTGCACTTGAATTGGCAAAGGAACGTAACGCTGAATTTATTCATCCTTTTGACGACAAAAGCGTTATAGCCGGTCAAGGTACTATAGGATATGAGATATTGAAAGATTTACCCGGTGTTGATGTGGTTTTTGTACCTGCAGGGGGCGGCGGATTATTATCGGGAATTTCATTCTTTCTTAAATCAATTAATCCGAGAATTCGTATAGTCGGGGTGCAAAGCGAAGGTGCTGATGCAATTTATCATTCATTTAAAGAAAAAAAGCTTGTTTCTTCAGATAAGGTATGTACTATTGCAGACGGTATTGCAGTAAGAACACCGGGAACACTCACAACAGAAATTATCAGTAAATATACAGATGATATTATAACTGTAAATGACAATGAAATATCTTCAGCTATTCTAACACTTCTTGAACGTTGCAAACAACTTGTGGAACCTGCAGGTGCGGCTTCAATTGCGGGAGCTTTAAAATATCCCGATAAAATAAAAGGACAACGCTGTGTTTGTTTGCTTTCCGGCGGTAATATTGATATGGGTTTTGTTCATAAACTTATTGATTTGGGTTTAGCGGCAAGAGGCAGAAAGCTTAAATTTAAAACCGTATTAACCGATGTTCCCGGTAGTTTAGAGAAAGTTTCAAAAATAATCGGTGAAAGTTTCGCTAATATTGTAAGAATACAATATGACAGAACAAGTGCGGATTTAAACCCTCAAGATGTTTTTCTTCATATCACCTGTGAAGTCAGCGACAATGAACACGGGAAGAAAGTATGCAAAAATCTCGAAAATTCGGGGTACAGAATAATAACAGAGTAATAATGTAAAAAAAGGTGTAACAATGAAAGAAATTATAAATACAAATAATGCTCCTAAGGCTATAGGGCCATATTCTCAAGCGGTTGAATGTAACGGATTTATCTTTACTTCAGGGCAAATTCCACTAACTCCTCAAGGTGAAATTATAAATGCAGATATAAAAAATCAAGTAAAACAATGCCTTGAAAATCTAAAAGCAATTTTAGAATCTGCTCAAAGCAGTATGAAAAATGTATTAAAAACAACAGTATATCTTTCGGATATGAATAATTTTTCCGATATGAATGAAGTTTACGGTGAATATTTTCCCTCTGACTTTTCCCCCGCACGTTCAGCTGTGGAAGTGTCCTGTTTGCCGAAAAATGTACTTGTGGAAATTGAAGCAATTGCTTTTAAGGAGAATTAAGTAGTAATGAAAAATTATCAACGATATAAACCGGGGTATATTTGCCCCACAGACAGTCCCGTTAATTGGGTTAACAAAGACAGAGTTGAAACAGCTCCTGTTTGGTGCAGCGTTGACTTGCGTGACGGTAATCAATCTTTAATTATACCTATGAATCTTGAGGAAAAACTCGATTTTTATAATTTTCTGATTAAAATAGGTTTTAAAGAAATTGAAGTGGGTTTCCCTGCCGCAAGTGATACTGAATATGAATTTTTAAGAACACTTATTGAAGAAAATATGATTCCCGATGACGTTACAATACAAGTACTTACACAGTCACGACCGCACATTATCGAAAAAACATTTGAATCAATTAAAGGTGCAAAAAATGTAATTGTTCATTTATATAATTCAACTTCTATTGCACAACGTGAACAGGTTTTTCGTAAAAATCGTGAAGAAGTATGTAAAATTGCAACAGACGGTGCAGAACTTTTTAATGATTTTGCAAAAAAATATCCCGAAACAAATTTTCGTTTTGAATACAGTCCCGAGAGTTTTACCGGGACGGAACCTGATTTTGCAACAGAAGTTTGCAATGCGGTAATTGATATATGGAACCCTCAAATCCCCGGAAAAGTAATTATAAATTTACCGGCAACAGTTGAAATGTCAATGCCGCACGTTTACGCAAGACAAGTTGCTTATGTTTCGGAACGTCTGCATAATCGTGAAAATGTAATTTTATCCGTTCACCCTCATAACGACAGAGGTTGTGCTGTTGCCGCAACAGAACTCGCTTTACTTGCAGGTGCAGAGCGTGTTGAGGGAACACTTTTCGGTAACGGAGAACGTACAGGGAACGCAGATATTGTTACTCTTGCAATGAACCTTTATACACAAGGGGTTAATCCGCAACTTGACTTTTCAAATATGCCGAGAATTGTTGAAATTTATGAAACAATTACCGGAATGAATGTGGGAGTACGTCATCCTTATTCGGGTAAATTGGTTTTTGCCGCTTTTTCGGGTTCACATCAAGACGCTATTGCCAAAGGTTCTGCTTACCATAAAGAACACGAGTTAACAGGTTGGTCTGTACCCTATCTGCCCCTTGACCCTCAAGATATAAGCCGTCATTATGAAACAGATGTTATAAGAATTAATTCTCAATCGGGCAAAGGCGGAATATCTTATATTTTAGAAAGCAATTTCGGATATCATTTACCCGAGGGTTTACGCAGAGAAGTAAGCTATTTTATAAAACGCATATCGGACAAACAACACCGTGAACTTGAACCGACTGATGTTATTAAAGCTTTTACGGAAGAGTATGTTAACCGTAAGGATATCGTTGTTCTTAAATCGGTTAATTGGATTAATAATAATAAAACTTCGGAAATTACAATCCATAATAACGATAAAGTTTATTCGGTAAAATCAGACGGTAACGGACATATTGACTCCTTTGCCAATGCGTTAAAACTTTGCGGTTTAAATTTTACTTTTGAAGATTATGCGGAACACGCTTTAAACGATGATTCTGATTCTTACGCTGCCGCTTATATTAAAATTTCAGACGAAAACGGAAAATCCGTTTGGGGTATCGGTGTTCACGAAGATATTGCGGAAGCTTCAGCTTTTGCATTGGTTTCGGCGGTAAACAGAATGACCGTGAATAAGAAAGGGGTGTAGTATAATGGGAATGACAATGTCCCAAAAAATCCTTGCAAAACACGCAGGATTGGAAAAAGTATCTGCCGGTGAACTTATTTTTACTAATCTTGATTTGGTTTTGGGCAATGATATTACTTCTCCTGTTGCTATTCGTGAATTTGATAAAGAGGGATTTAATACTGTTTTTGATAAATCAAAAGTGACTATGGTTATGGACCATTTTGCTCCCAATAAAGATATAAAAGCCGCAGAACAATGTGCGGAATGTCGTACTTTTGCAAAAAGATTTGATATTGAAAACTTTTTTGATGTAGGTGAAATGGGTATTGAACACGCATTGTTACCCGAAAAAGGTTTAGTTGCCGCCGGAGATTTGATAATCGGTGCAGACAGTCACACCTGTACTTACGGTGCTTTGGGTGCATTTTCAACGGGTGTGGGTTCAACAGATATGGCAGCGGGAATGTTTTCGGGGAAAACTTGGTTTAAAGTCCCCGAAGCAATTCAGGTAAATTTAACAGGTAGTTTAAATAAATATGTCAGCGGAAAAGATGTAATTTTGCATTTAATAGGATTGATAGGTGTTGACGGAGCTTTATATAAATCTTTGGAATTCAGCGGTGACGGTATCGTAAATCTTACAATGGATGACAGATTGTGCATTGCAAATATGGCTATTGAATCCGGTGCAAAAAACGGTATTTTCCCTGTTGACAGTATTACGGAAGAATATATGAAAAATCGTGTTAATCGTCCTTATGGAATTTTTTCTGCCGATAGTGATGCTGTTTATTCTGAACGTATTGATATTGATTTATCTAAAATTGAACCGACTGTTTCATTTCCCCATTTGCCCGAAAATACAAGAAAAGTCAGAGAATGTGGGAATATTAAAATAGACCAAGTAGTTATAGGTTCCTGTACTAACGGTCGTCTTTCGGATATGGCAATTGCGGCGGAGATTTTAAAGGGAAAAAAAGTTGCAAAAGATGTGAGGGTTATTATTATCCCGGCAACACAAAAAGTCTATCTTGAAAGTTTACAAAAAGGTTATATTGAGATATTTATAAAATCAGGTGCTGTTGTTTCAACTCCCACTTGCGGACCTTGTCTTGGAGGACATATGGGTATATTGAGTGCAGGTGAAAAATGCGTTTCAACAACAAACAGAAATTTTGTGGGGCGTATGGGTGATGTTACAAGTGAAGTTTATCTGGCTTCCCCTGCTGTTGCGGCAGCTTCTGCAATTTCAGGCAGAATTGTATCCCCTGAGGAGGTTTTAAAATGAAAGCTGAAGGAAAAGTTTTTAAATACGGAAATAATGTTGATACAGATGTAATTATTCCGGCAAGATATTTAAATATTGCAGACAAAAAAGAGCTTGCCTTGCATTGTATGGAGGATATTGATAAAGAATTCTCTGCTAAAGTCAGTAACGGTGATATAATTGTCGGAGGTGAAAATTTCGGTTGCGGTTCATCTCGTGAACATGCACCTATTGTTATAAAAGAGAGCGGTATTTCCTGTGTTATTGCAAAGAGTTTTGCAAGGATTTTTTACAGAAACAGTATCAATATCGGACTTGCAATTTTGGAATGTCCTACAGCGGTTGACGGAATAAGCAATGATGATATTGTTTTCGTTAATTTTGATAATGGGGAGATTTTAAATAAAACAACGGGGGAAACGTTTATTTCAAAACCATTCCCCCCGTTCATACAGGAAATTATAAAAGCAAAAGGACTTATACCTTATCTTAAAAAAGATACTCAAAGAAAGTAGGTGTGAAAAATGAACGCAAGAATTGCCGTAATTCCCGGAGACGGAATAGGACCCGAAGTTACAAAAGAAGCGGTAAATGTACTGAAAGTTATCGAAGAAAAATTTGCTCATAAATTTGAATTTATCGAACTTGATGCAGGTGGCTGTGCAATTGATAAATACGGTGAATGTTTGCCGAAAGAAACCGTAAATGAATGTAAAAAATCAGATGCTGTTCTTTTAGGAGCAGTCGGCGGTTGGCAATGGGATAATCTCCCGGGTAATCAACGCCCGGAAATGGCATTATTGGGATTGAGAAAAGAATTAAATCTTTATGCAAATTTACGTCCTGCTATGCTTTTTCCGTCGCTTGCAAATGCCTGTCCTTTAAAACCTGAAATTATTCAAGGCGGTTTGGATTTATTAGTTGTTCGTGAACTCACAGGAGGAATATATTTCGGGGAAAAAGGCATTAAAAATACAGATATGGGCAAAACCGCATATGATATAGAACAATATTCCGAAACTGAAATCAGACGTATTGCACATACTGCTTTTTCTATGGCAAAAGTCCGCAACAAAAGTGTTACAAGTATTGATAAAGCAAATGTGCTTGAATCTTCACGTTTATGGAGAAGTGTTGTTACGGAAGTTGCAAAAGAATATCCTGAAATAAAATTATCACATCTCTATGTTGACAATGCCGCAATGCAGTTAATCAGAAATCCCAAACAATTTGATGTTATTTTAACGAGTAATATTTTCGGTGATATTCTTTCAGATGAGGCAAGTCAGATTGTCGGGTCAATCGGTATGTTACCCTCGGCAAGTCTTGCAGATGGAAATTTCGGAATGTATGAACCTGTACACGGTTCTGCTCCTGATATTGCTGGACAAAATAAAGCCAACCCTATGGCGGCAATTCTCTCTGCCGCAATGATGTTGAGTTATACTTTTAATTTAACAAACGAAGCAAATGCAATTGAAACAGCCGTTAACAGCGTTTTGGAAAAAGGTTATCGTACCGCAGACCTATTCTGTAACGAAGAAAATACAACTTTGTTAGGGACAAAAGCGATTTCTTCCGTTCTCTGTTCGTTGCTTTAATTGACTGCTTTTTTACTTTTATGTCAGTTCCTGTAAAGGAGGCTCTCGAAGTTCCCTTTTTATCTTTTCTATTAGTTTCTGTAACGGCGGCTATTGAAGTTCCCTACTTCTTTTCATAGTTGGTACTCTTTAGGCTTTGGTTTAACTTATAAAAAAATGCCCTTTGAAAAAGGGCATTTTTCACGTACGAAAGAGTATCGACGATGTCGGCGGACGGCGTTGTACGCCGTCACTACTTCCCAAAAAACCTTTACAAGGTTTTTATTAGGAAGTAGTGTTAAAACCTTAAAATTTATCCCGAATAAGGTAATGTCTTAAATGTTCCGAGCAAATATCCGACAAGTGCAGAAAGGTCTGACGTATCAATACTGTTACTTGTTGTATCGCAATTTGCTGCAATAAGTGCGGTACTATTTAACTTTATTGAAGAATTAAGATATTTTGCCAACAAAACTATATCATTGGTTTTTCCGGCAACTTTATCACCGTCAACATCCCCTATTAGCACATCGGGAGATTTTTCTGTTTCACTTAAAGACCATTTATCCATATAAATTGCATCGCTGAATACAAAGAATAAATCTTGTGTGCCGTTTAAACCTGTTACTTCAGCTGTAAATTCTTGCATACCTCCGGTTTCAACTCCGATATATGCAACAACATCACCGGTAGCACTGCCTTTGCTAATCCTTATGACACCTCCGCTTGGTGCGGCGGCAGTAACACTTATAGATTTGGTATTGTTTCCTGTTGCAACACCTGCCACTTTAAACCAGTCGCCTCTGCCGGCTTTAACAGTTGTATCACCAACACCCTCAATCTCAATACCGGCTTGATTTGCCATTGTTTCTGCTTGTGTGCCTGTAAAAGCAGTATCTAAGTCTTTTATTTGAGGAACACCTGTTTTTGTACCTGTAACATTGCCGAATTTTCCGTTTGAGAAAGTAACCTTATCAACGTGAGTACTTCTGTAACCGCCTTTTACGCCCATTGCATCTTGGAGAACCTGTGTCTGGGAGTACAGATAATACTCTCCTTTGAATTCAATAACAGTATGGTGGTTATTTCCGCCTGAACCGAAGAACGAACCGATACCTTTGAAAAATTCACCGACATAGTTAAATGGTCCCATAGGACTGTCACTTACCATATAGTTAATAGCAGCGTTTGTTATACCTAAGTTATTTCCGCCTGTGTTGAAGTTTGAGCAATAAGAGTAATAATATTTATCACCTATTTTGTTAATACCCGAATCTTCAAAGAGGTAAGGAGGATTTATTGTTACGGGAGTGCCGACAATACTAATCATATCATCGCCTAATTGTGCAACACGAGCCGTGCCGGGATTAGCCTGCTGACCGTCGGGGATACCGCCGCCGAAGTAAATATAACCCGTGCCGTCATCGTCAACAAATACTGCAGGGTCGAAAAGCCAAGTTACGTTGCCGCAATTCGGTGTTGAACGAGTGATAAGACCGCCGGAAATAGGAGAAGTAAACGGTCCTGTGGGACTGTCAGCGGAAAGTACACCGATTCCGTTACCATTGTTTGCGTAATAAATGAAGAATTTTTCTTTACCGTTTATAGTTTTGTGTGTGGCTGTGGGCGCCCAAGAATTGCTCGCCCAGCTTGATGCAGCTCCCGAACCTGCAACTTGAATAAGTCCGTGGTCTGTCCAGTTAACCATATCGTCAGAGGAAATACAGCGTAAAGCCTTAATCTGACCGTAAGTGTTTTCTCCGATAGTGCCGTCTGTATTATATATATAAGTATCATTTGTCATATAAACATAAACTCTGTCGTTATACACCATAACACCGGGGTCTGCACCGAAATATTGAGTGTTTAAGGGATTATTTTCGGTATTGGATTTAAAGCTTTTGCCTAAGGTAATTCCCGAAAAATATCCTGCGAGGTCGTTTTCATCAATTTCGGGAATTTCAGGAGGAGTGAAATTTATAACAGTTCCGTCAGTTGCACCGATAGCTTCGTCAATATAGAAATTATCCGTACCCTCACCTGTTTCGATATACATAATGAGGTCGCTTGCTCCTGTGGGAATTGTAAAAGAAGTGTTTGCAAGTTGAGCGTATCGTCCTACCACAGCAGAGGCAGAGGCAATTCTTGCAAATTGTACTTCGCCATCCGTATCGGTATATTGTAAAGTCAAGGCAAAATCATTAGTTGCACTACCTTCAAGATATTGAACTAAAACGCTGAAACTATAAGCTTTTCCGGGAACGAAAGTTGAGGTGTTCAATGTTTTTTCAACGCCGCACCAACTTGCGTCACGAGCTTGAACTAAAAGTGCATTTGTTCCGGCATAGGGGCTTCTTCCGCTTAAAGTAACTTCTGCACCGCCGTGTGCAGCCCAAGCAACTTCATCTTCAAAAGTATCGTGGAATAATGTGCCTGTTACATCGGTATCACCTGTGTTGCCTGTATTACCGCCTGTATTGCCCCCGTTGTTGCCAGAGCCCTCTGCTAAGTCAACAACGAAAGTTGAAACACTTTCGCCGGGAAGACTTGCCCAAAAAGTATTGTCTGTTGTTTCTAAATCAGAAGTTAGAGCTAAATTTTCATTTGCACTTGTTCTGTATCTGTCAACATTATCAATTGCAGAGCCAAGTGAGAAATTCTGTGAATAAGTTTCTGAACCTTTATTTATCGCAACAATTGCAATTGTACCGTCTGTGTTTTTATATGCAGATACAAAAACATCGTCGGCAGGTTGTTCTGTTGCGGCAATTCTTTTTGCTCCCGAACGAACAAATTTAGAATATTGTGCCATACAATAACCGCGTTTACTGATAGTTCCGTCCTCATTCATAGGTCCATAGTTACGGCGGATATACCACCAAACATAGGCACTCATATTGCCCACAACAAGACCGTTATGGATATTTTCGGAAACTTGAAGAGCTTCGGGGTATCTTTCATTGGAGTCTGCGTCACTATTGGGAACATAAACTTCTGTCATCCAGATTTCTTTGCCTGAATTTTCAAGTGCAGGGAAGTCCATTTTTGCACGAGATGTTCCGTAAAAATGAGTACCCCAAATATCAACCGCTGCTGTAGCTTTAGCATTACTCAAAATGGTATTGTATAAAACTTTATTATTCCATTCTCCATATTGAAAAGCCTCCGGTGATATTAACGGTGCGTTAATTGTACTGCCGTAAGTAGCAAGAAAGTCGGTAAGTTCTTCGGGAGTCCACCAACACCATTTCTCGGCATAGTCAGGCTCATTTTGGATAGAAATCCCGGCAAGGGGTACACCATTGTCTTTCATATATGCAATAAAATCGTTAAGATGTTGTGCATAAGCGGCGTAACTGGATTTTTTCAAGTGTATTTCGCCGGCATATTGACTTGAAGTAGTATTCTCCTGCATACTTGTTGGCGGAACCCAAGGTGTTGCAAAAACAATTCCTCCGCTTGCAAGAACCGCCTTAGCTGTAGCCACATCGGTTTTCCATTGATTTGGGTCGGCGTCAACGTGAATTCTCAGTATCTCGAAACCGAGTTCGTTTGTACCATTGCCGAAAGCAGTTTGAATTTGTGCGGGAGTTAAGTCGCTACCCACCCATTGAGGGTAATTCATTCCACCGAACCCACGAATTGTCTGATATTGCGTTGCACTGTCCACAACACAAATATCCGCCGCAAATATCTCTTCAGGTTGCGGTGTAAAACAAAAACCTGAGATAGCCAGCGTAACAGCCGTAACCACAGATGTTAAAGCTTTTAACTTTTTCATATTGCCTCCTTAAAATTTTTTGATATATGTATCAATAATAACAATATATCATAAAAATTTCGGAGTGTCAAGGATTTTTCTCTATTTAATCATAAAATTTGCAAAAAAACTTGACTGATAAAATAAAATATATTACAATGTAAAAAATATGTTGTAATTAGTTTTTAATTGATGAAAGGTGATATATTATGAAAATTTTTATAAGTTGGTCAGGTGAAACATCGAATAAAATTGCTGAAATTTTAAAGAGATTTATGGAGGAATTTTACAATGATGTTGAAATTTTTCTTTCTTCTCACAGTATCGAAAAAGGTACAAGACCCATATCAGAAATATCAAAAGAATTAGAAAATTGTAATTATGGATTAATATGTCTTACAAAAACTAATCTTGATGCTCCTTGGATTCTTTATGAAGCAGGTGCATTGTCTAAATTTATTGAAACTTCTCGAATTGTTCCTCTTCTTTTTGGAGTAAGTGAAATATCACCGAAAAATCCCTTGAATAATTTTCAAGGTGTTATACATTGGGAAAAAGAAGATGAATATAAAAAGTCAATGAAAAAGTTATTTTATCAAATAAAAGACAAGGAAATGACGGATAAAACTTTTGATGTTATATTTGAAAAATTTTTTCCTGATTTTAAAGACGAAGTTGAAAAACTTTTAGAAATAGAAAATAAAAGTAGTGCTACAAAAGATAAAACACAAAAGGAGAAAATCGATGAAGTAATTGAAAAGCAAGGTGATATTTCTTATTCCTTAAATATGATTTTAGATTTGATACGTCAAAATAATGAAATGACTTACGAATTGCAAAAAAATAATGAAAAAATAGAGGATCCTCTTCGAAATGTTACGGGATACAAAAGAGTACCCCATATGCCACTTACAAAAGACGAGAAAGACGAACTTGATTTTCTTCAGTAGCGGGATATAATGTAAAATATAAAAGAACTATGGAACTTTGGGAAGTGTAATCCTTTAAAACAGATAGAAAAGTAAACCCCCTTTGAAAAAGGGGATTTTTCACATACAGTCAAACCAAAGCCTAAAAAGTGCCAACTA
>JAISIJ010000185.1 GCA_031262245.1 Oscillospiraceae bacterium
TGATTTATTATAATAAAGGCGATTACGAAAAAGCTTTGGAGTATTTTTTCAAGGATTTAAAAATAAACGAAAAGATTTTGGGCAAAAACCATCCTCATACCATTGCGAGCTATAATAACATAGAGTTGGTGATGGTAAAGGCGAATACGAAAAAGGAATGAAATATGCTTTTATCGCTGTAATTATTATGATAAAATGCGGATTGGCAGAACACCCTGATGCCCAAGCGTATTACAACGTGTTGCGAGCTTGTTACGAAAAAACTTTGGTAATATGAACGATTTTGACAATTGGTTTCAAAAAAGGTTTGAAAGCTATCAGCCATAAATGGGAATTATTACAAATAAATACATATTTTTGTGCAAGATTTTGAAATAGGTATACTGCAAAATACAGCAATGCAAGATGTTCTTGACGTTTGTTTGAAACTATTGAAAAAATTTTTGAAATATTGTTTTAAGGATTTAGAAATTATAGAAAATATATTTCAATAATAAGCAGTTACCAACAGCAAACCCTACCACATATGTGATAGGGTTTTGTTTTTATCTGCTGGTTTTAAAGTGTGTGCCTATGTGTTATTCATATTGCGTTTTTCTATCCTCATTAAGACTGAAAGTCTACCCAATCATCTGCATCTACATCGTAATAATAAATATTGCTGGGTGATGATGATATTGCAAGTTTATTTGGTATGCAGAACATTCCGTTTGAAGAGCTTTGTATATAGTTTACTGTTTTTTCGTTGATAGTAGCCGAATTTGCAATTATTTCAAAATCAGTATCAACAAAAGGTAATATGTTCTCTTTAATCAATTTAACAGTCAAACAGTCTGCTGCCGAAACTAAATAAAAAGCATTATAATCCAAATCGTCTAAATCTAAATCAAATTGAATATACTCACCTATATCCTTGTTTATATCCGTATATATATCGCCTATGCCGTTAAAAGTAACATCAATTTGACCGTGAGAGTCAGTATGTATCCAACCGTCAGGGTCGAAACAGTCTTTGATACCTTTGTTCCATTGGGCATATCCCCAACGCAAATTCGGTATTGCACTGTTCATCAGATTAATATAATTTTCAAATCCTTTACCATCCTTGTTCCCAAAAAGTAAATCAAGTGCCTCTTGAGACTTTTCGGCAGGGTATTCTTTCAACCCAGAATAATCTGTGCCGTCAAATCTTGCATTATCAAAGAAAATAGCAAATCTTGAGTCGTTTTTGAAAATTATATTCGTAAGGGTTGTTATAAGTTCTTTTGCTATGTCTGTTGAGTTATTGTTATTGATTTCTTTTACCCAGTTTGATATATAATTGTAGCTTACCGAATGACAAAGATTTTGATACTCGGGGGTTTTTCCAAAGAAAGCCGATGTTTCCGTTGTAAATCCGGGTCGGTCAATTTCGACGTCTTCTGTATATACTGTTACATTGGTTTTTCCCATTTGTTTATTTCTCCTTTATTATAAATATTTACCCAACTTATTATTGCAATTCCAGTAGGAACAGTTACTTTTTCGACGCTTTTTGTTGCTAATTTGGACAATTTACAGAATATAAATTGTGTAAATGTCAAGTGGAATTGCTATATTACTCAAATGTTACCCAAGCGTTTGCATTAACATCAAAATAATAAATTGGATGACCTGAAGGTTGCACCCTTGATGGCACTTCAAGACCCCCATTAGATGAACTGTGTATAAAATGCACTGCATACTTATTTTCATCTACATAACTATTCGTAAGTATTTCCAAATCTGTTCGAACATAATTAAGTATGTGTGCTTTAATATTAGACAACATAAGCATGTCTGCTGCCGAAAGCAAAACAAATGCATTATTCGGAACACTATCTGCTGGCGATGGTATTATTGGATTTCCGTATAGTTCCCACATCGTGTTTAAATCTGGTAAATTTGATATATATGTTCCTAAAAAGGAAGAATCGACAACCCTGTCATTATTAATATGTACCCACATATCAGGGTCAAATGCATCGCCTATACCTTTGTTCCAATCAGCGTTCCCCCAACGCAAATTCGGTATTGCACTGTTTAAAAGTGTAATAAAACTCTCAATATCAGAATTTTCTTCATCGCTTGAATCTATTAAATTTAAAACTCCATTACACCTAGCGTTTAAATTCTCTAATATCGGCAAATAATTTGTTCCGATTTCTCTTTCAATAGTGAAAAATTGTGAAGCGATAGTCGCAATTGCCGGTTGTGTTAGTTCATTAAAAAAATTCCTGTAAACAGTGTAGACTAACATTTCAAAACAAATTCTTTTATCATTATCATCATCAATTTGAAAAATTTCACAAGTCCATTGACTTATATTATTGTAACTTAAAGAATGACATAAATTAAGTGCTCCGAAAAAATTCAAAGTTTGCGGTAAAAATTTAGGGCGTGTAAAAACATAACTTATTGAGGGTTTGTTTTGTAAACTTGCCATTTTTTTTTTTTCTCCTTTATATTTTAATTTTAGTTTTTAAAAAATCTATTCAACCTCTTTTTGTTTCGTGATAAGTTCTTTATACGTTTTGATAAATTCGGACACAGAAACATATCCGGTAACGTTATCTTGCATATTTGTCGAATCAAGAAGTTCTGACATATCGGGTGCAATACATTCAAGATAATAACCTATAATCTGAGGTGTGTCAAATTTAACAGTAACACTGTTGCTGTATGATTCGGCGTGTGCTCCCGAATTTTTGCTTGAACTCGAGGAGCTGCTTGACCCACTGAAGAACAAGAATCCGCCGCCCGATGATGCATGCGATTCAACCGAATTTGAAAAACTTGTAGACAGGTTGCTTTCGGAAGAAACCTTAATCGTAATATCTCTTGCAATAACCATTGCCGTCGGATAACAAGGAAAAGCTATATTTTGTTGGTTCATAGCCGCAAGTCTTGCGTTCATATCGGTAAAAGGATTGCCGTCGTTATTCGGTGCAATTCTGAGATTGGTAGTGTTGTACATATCTTTGGTGAGGTAGAATATACCCGGGTTAAACCACTCACGCTGAATACTTACTTTTGCAACATTCATACCGATTTGTATCGATGCATTCGTGGCTGATGACAGGTCGGAATAGCTGCTTGAGGCAGAACTGTTTTCGCTGTGATATCCGCCGAAGAAGAAACTTCCGCCCGATTGTGAATTACTTGAATTCGATGCATATGACGATGCCGTATCCATTGTGCTTGCCGCTGCTTTTATGATAATTTGTGTATAGCCCTCAGGCACTCTCGGAGGTGCAACGCTGCTTTCGGAATTATCGGGGTCGGTTACTTTGATTATTTCTCCTTTACTGTCTAACTTGGGTTCAAATTTGTTATCGGCATCTTTAACGGACGGATTTTCTCTGCTCGATGAGGATAACGACATTTGCATTTGCAGATTCTTAATTTCATTGTCGATTTTTTCGAGTTCTGATTTAAGAGGAGCAAGTACAGATACCAGATTTTGAAGATTACTTTTTTCCACTGCCGCAAGACTTACATCTGCAAGTTTGCCGGCTGCATTAACATAGTTCTGTTGAGCCTCACCCTGTTCGGCGGTTACGTTCATAAGTTCTTTAATAAATTCCGCCGGAGTTTTATCTTCTTTAACGTTAGCATTCTTGGCAACTCCGTTTGCAACTTCATAAGGAACAGGTACTGCGTCTGAAAATTGTGAGGCAATATCAAATACCGTGTCAACTACTTTTGAGACGCCGTTACCGTATTTTGTAATCAAAGCCGACTTGCTTGAGTCAAGATTTTCTTTTGCCTTGTCTACATCTTTTTTTGCATTTTCAATTTCGGTACTGCTCGGAATAAGTGCGGTAATTGACGAAATTTTTTCTGCAAATGATATTCTGCGATTTGAAAGAACCAAAATGTCCTGTGCCAATGCCTCCGGTGTTTTAAGAAGGTCAATAGGTGTAAACGACGTATCTAAGAGTTCAAACCAATTTGCAGGCTCAAATTTCACAGGATAAATATAGTTTCCGTCAGGACTTCTTTTCCGTGTATGCAGCAGAGTTTCGCGTGCTTCTTCGAGTTCTGCACCGCTGCCGGCGTCTATAATTCCCTCTAATATTTTCATATCATTAGGTGAGAACACCGAAAGAATTTTTGAATATTTTTCATCGAGAGAAGTGATATAAGCATCTGACTCATCTTCATACCAAGTCAGATAGTCATCTTGTGCCATTGTGTTGGCTTTTTTTCTTATGGCTTCTTCGTCGGCTTTATTGCCTTTTCTTTTGATTTCCTGTTCTGCCCAAGCATTTGCTCTTTCGACAGATTTACGTTTTTCGGTTGTTTGAAGTTCTGCCCATTTTCTGAACTCTTCGACATAGATGTCATAAAGGTGGAAGAAGTCTTCTTGCAGGGTATGCGTGTCGTTATCATCGGAATCGAATTTGTAAGGGTATTCTGTCATTAAGAGTTCTCGAACTTCGTTTTTTGCGATTGCGAGTTTTTGGTTGAGCTTAGGACTGAGCATATCGAGGGCTGTGCGGTATTGATACGGCAAAGTCAGTCCGTTGTCTGCCCCGGTCATTCTCACGGGGTCAAAGAGTTTGTTGGCAAGGTTCGATTCGTTTTTTTCAACGATAGGACCTTTCGGTGCGTTGTTTTTGTAGTCATAGCTGAAGTCGGTTGCAGTGAGGGCTTGTCCGGGAATAGTAAGACATAAAAACTGATTTATGTTATCACCACCGAGGACATCGTTAATTTGCCCGTAGACCTTATCGACAAAACTTTTTTGTTGTTCCGGCATTTTCATTTACCTCCTGAATTTTTTTTGGATATGGTTATTTGCTATGGTTATTGTAACATAGAAATAAACGTAAAAACCGAAATTTATTTTGACTTTTGTTTTAAATTGTCGAACGATAGAATTTGTGTCTTTTGATTGTGTTTGCTTTACTAATCACTGACCACTAACCACTAATCACTATCCACTGTTTTTGTTCCCAACATGGGCAGACCTAATTCATATAATACTTCGTTAATTAAATACACATTATAATTTCTTCGTTCAAGTTCAAATAAAATTACCATATCATTCGGTAAAGATTTCGATAACGCATACCCTGCCTTATTAAGCAAAGCCTGCATCTCGTCTAACTCTAAACCCAACGATATGGTAATAGCTGTTAATGTCTGTTTTGTAGGTAATAAACCTCGTTTTATATACTCAAACATACGCTCTGTTGTGTTTGATTTTGTAATAATTTCTTTTGGTTTTATTCCCTTTTTATCAATTGTTTTAATCAGAATTTCATTAAAACCGGAATCGATTTTCAACGAAAGACCCGCACTGACAGCAAGTTCTTCTGCATCGACAT
>JAISIJ010000187.1 GCA_031262245.1 Oscillospiraceae bacterium
CCGCATCTCTTAAAGCTTTATAACTCTCATAAGACCGTTCGCCTATGGATAATGTTACTGCACAATCGGGAAAATCTTCTTTTAATTTAAATACTATTTCACACAAAATCTTATCGGTAAAATAAGGGTCCTCGCCGCCTTGCAATACAAAAGTTCTGAACCCCAAGTCATATCCTTTTTTTGCACATTCAAAAATCTGTTCAGCAGTAAGGCGATAACGCTCTGCATTTTCATTAGATTTACGAATACCGCAATAGAAACAGTCGTTTTTGCAATAATTAGTAAACTCAATAAGCCCACGCATATAGACCTCTCTGCCGTAAACGCTTAACCTAACTTTTTCGGCAGTTGCAAAAAGCTCTTTGTCATACCACTCACTTCCGATTAACTCTAAAAGCTCATTCCTTGTCGCTTTCTGTGTCTGTGCTATCTGTTGTACCGGCGAATTTAACATCATTCTCAAGCACCTCAAAATCTATAACTATTTCGCTTTCAAATTTTAACTCCCTGAAAGCTGTATCGGCAAAATCTGTTTCCGACAGTATTTTCGCCTGTTGTGTCGCTGTATTCTTCGGCGATTTTACAATATAAAGAATAAGCAACAAAAGTGCTGTAACCGATATAATAATACCGATTAAAAGTCCCGGTAATCTGTAAGTCAACTCAATCCTGTTTGTTTGTTCGGTAAGATTAAAAGCAAGTAAATATCCGCCGATTTTCTGTGATTTAACGGTTTTGCCGTTTACTTTAACTTTCCAACCGTCAACTGCGGGAACGGAGGTATAAACCAGTCCGCTCCGGTCTAATTCCATTACAATTTTTGTATCAGTTGCAGAGATAATCTCGGCAGAATGTTCTTTTAATTGATTGATATATTTCGCAAATCTCTCTTCGTCAAAAACAGATAAATCCATTGAAAAAAGTCCGAAACCAATACCGTTACTTTCAAAATGCAATATAACATCGTCACCGGCATTTAAATAACCTATATCCAAAAACGGTGTTTCATCATTGCTCTCAATAGTTTTTGTGTTTATGCCGTTAACAATTACACCCAAAGCACCGGCTTTCATACCGTGCTTTGCCATATAATATCCGTTTTGAGTAACAGTATATTTATAGTCAACAGTAACCATTTTATCACTGTCAGTTCTCAAATAATAGGTTTTATCTCGCTCTCCTGAATTAAATTCCTGTCCCGTTCCTATTTTTGCGTTACCCACAATAACATCTGACGGTTTAAAAGTTGTGTATGGGTCTACTTCTTTTCCGATGACAGCATTAAATAAAGCGTTTTGTTGTTGGTATTTTGACTGACTTTCATCAAAAGTAAATTCAGTTGCATTACTATCTGCAATAAAAGCCAAAGGCAGAGTATATTTATTCTCAAAGATTTTATAATTTTTACCGTCATAATACTCTTCAAAACCGATAGGAGTTGTTAAATCAGTATGATTGATAATAAATCTTATATTCAACAAACTGTTAACAATAGGATAATTAGGGGTATATATCGTTGAGATATTTTGGGTATACACATCCAACCCCAATGATTTAAAGAAATTATAAGCAAATTTAGACATCACAGAACCGTAATACGTTATACCTTTGTAGTCAAAAAGCTGACCTGCGTCAAAAGTAAAAAATGTATTTAACTCCTGACGATAAAAACCCTCAGGCAAAATAGTTTCAGCTTCCTCCATATAATCATCTATCTTTGAAAAATTTTCATAAGGGGGAAAATTATAATTAACATACTGTTTATTGTCATTTGTTTCTCTGAAAGAAAGAACAGTATTTAAAAACACTTCGGATATAAGCAAAAGAGCAACCAAAATTCTTAAATTTCCCGCAAACATAGAAACGTATATTACCACAACTATCATAACTACTACGGCTATTGCAACACTTGTAAGATATTGAGGATTGAGATTGCCTCTTGCTCCCGCAACAATTAAGAACACAACAAATAAAGCGTAAATATACTGTTTTTTTGTAATATATCTTATATTTAATATTGTTTCATAAGCAATCATTAATATAAACAACGTGAACAGAAAAGTCCAACGACCGTTAAGCTGATTGGGATAGTGAAAACCGTGCCAAAAATATATAAATATATTATTTGTCATTGAAAACAACATAAATACAATCAACGAACCATATGCTATTTTCTTGCGTAAAGAAAACTTTCGGTTTAAGAAAAATAAAGGCAAGGCGATAAGAGAAATTATCCCCGAAAATATATTAGGTACTTGCCAGACAAGCGTAAAATCAGTACCGGGCATAAGCTTTGAAAAATAATCTGTTAAGGTCTTTGTAACAGTCAATCCCGAGGGTAATATTGAATTTTCAGAACCTGATACAGTATCTCTTAAGGCAAGAGCAACGGGTATTAATTCAAAAGCCGCCAAAGCTCCTGCAATTAAAGAGAAAACAAAAAAATTCTTCAGAGCTTTTTTTATATCTATACCTTTTTCAGCCACAAGTGTTACAATAAAATACAACACCGTAAATATACAAAGAGAATATGCAATATAGAAATTTGAATATATTGCCGCAAACAATGCCGCAACATAAAGTAAGGGTTTCTGTTTAAATATCAATCTCTCCAAACCCAATGTAACAATAGGAGCGAGTATTACAATATCTGTTACAATAGGTTGAGAGATATAAGCAAGCATATATCCGCAAAAAGCATATGCAAGAGAAAAAGCAACAGTCAACAAGTCAATGCGTTGATATTTGTATCTCAAAAAAATACAAAACGTAAGACTGCAACAAGCATATTTCAACAAAGTGATATAATGAAAAACTGCTTGTAACGATTCTTGAGCAAAAGGCAAAAAAAGCAAATTAAACAAACTGTGGGTATAATATGCACTTTGAGCAAAGACATTAAAACCCAACATTCCGTTCCAAGACCAAAAAGGACTTCCGCCGTCACGGATATTATTATAACTCTCAACAAACATCGGGAAAAATTGTCCCCAAAGGTCCATTGTAAGCAAAGTTTTTTGCCCTTCGTTCCAACCTGTTTCCTTTGCAAAAGGGTATATTCCCATAAACCGATAAAGACACAAGCCTAAGAGTATCGGAAAAATAAAAGCTAAACAGTAATAAATCGGGGATTTTTTTTCAGCCAAAAACGTTCTCATATTGTATCCCCTAACCTTTCACCTTCTTTCAAATCGTTGCTGAGTTTTGCCGCTGTTAATGTATTTTTTAATAACATAGCTCTCGTCATAGGTCCCACACCGCCGGGAACAGGAGTAATGAATGAGGCTTTTTCGGATACAGGCAAATAATCCACATCTCCGCAAAGTTTGCCCTCTGAATCTTTATTCATACCCACATCTATAACAACTGCACCGTCTTTAACCATATCGGCAGTAACAAATTTTTCAATACCGACAGCAGCAACCAATATATCCGCCTGTTTGGTGATTTCTGAAATATTCTGTGTTCTTGAATGACAGATAGTAACCGTTCCGTGTTCGTGGAGCAAAAGCATTGCCATAGGTTTTCCCACAATATTACTTCTGCCGATTACAACACAATGTTTCCCTTTAACCTCAACGCCGGCAGAATGAATAAGTTCCATAACCCCTGCCGGTGTACAAGGCAGAAAACTATAATCACCTATCATAATTTTACCAACATTCACAGGATGAAAAGCATCAACATCTTTTTCGGGATTAATTGCATTGAGTATCTCTTTTTCGTCAAGTTGTTTCGGCAGAGGTAACTGCACCAAAATGCCGTCAACATTTTTGTCATTATTAAGTTTAACAACTAAATCAAGTAATTCCTGTTGAGTTGTATTTTGTGGCAACGCATATTCATAGGATTTTATACCTACTTCTTCACAGTCTTTTTTCTTACTGTTTACATATACTCTTGATGCGGGATTATCTCCCACTATCACAACAGCAAGACCTACTTCTTTGCCAAATGTTTTAACCTCTTGTGCAATCTGTTCTTTAACCTGTGCGGCAACAAGTTTTCCGTCAATTATTTTCGCCATTTTCTTCACCTTTACTTTCTGCACTTTCAAAAGTTGCTATTTTATTCAATAACTCTTTATCTTGTATCCCTGTTTGTGCCTCAGTCGGTTCCGACAATATAGGTTGAGGTGAACCGCCGCCCTCGTTTAATTTCATTTTTCTGTAAAAATAAATCAATAAGCCAACAGATGCAATAACACACAAAGCCGCAACTAATTGTGAAACACGGATATTACCTAAGTAAAGGCTGTCTGTTCTCAAACCCTCAATAAACACACGTCCCAAACCATACCAACCGATGTACATTAAGAATATTTCACCGTCAAATTTACGGCGTTGAGAATACCAAGCAAGTAAGAAAAATCCGATTAAACACCATATACTCTCATATAAAAAGCAAGGGTGAACAGGTTCATAAAACTATAATTTATCACCGTTTGACATAACACCGTCAGGTGCAATACTGAGTATATAAGTTTCAATATCTTTACTTGTCAGACCCCAAGGTGCTTTAGTATTTGTACCGAAAGCCTCCTGATTAAAGAAATTCCCCCAACGACCTATCGCCTGACCGATACAAAGACAAATACCCGCTAAATCAAAGAGCGGCAAAAATGCCATTTTCTTCATTCTGCAAATAATATAAGCAACTATTAAAGCACCTATTATACCGCCATAGACTGCAAGTCCACCCTCACGGATATTTATAACATCTTTAAAAGATTTATAATCCTCGTGTTTCATAATAACATAGTATAATCTTGCACCGATTACAGCACCGATAATACCTCCGATAACCGCATCAAGCATTTTTTCATTGTCAAGATTAAATCTGTCGGAGTGTTTGAAAGCATAGATTATCGCAACTGCCATAGCAACCGACAAAATTATACCATACCAAGCAATGGAAAAATCACCTATAGAAAAAGCCACTTTCGGTACGTTTATATTCCACCCTAATTTAGGGAAACTTACTGTATTGCCCATATATACCTCTCAATTAAAACGTTTACTGTATTTTAACCCAAACAGCAGGTCTTATTGTTGCCGTTTGAAAACCTACGAAAACTCCTCGAAAATCAAGATAACCGTTAGCTCTTACAACAGACATATGAAGTGAATTAAATCCGCTTGTCCTCAACCACCAATCAAAAGTACGTTTGCCTTTTGTCAGTTTAAGGAGATTAAAAGGCTTTTCGGGGGTTGTATGCTGTTTCATAAATCCGTAAATTATAGAGGAAGTGTGAACATCTGCAATCTTATTGATTTGAAGTTTAACCCTCATTCTTCTTCCGGGTCTGACCATATCCGTAAAACCGAAAATTCCGCCGTCATCTTCGGCTGCCTCATAAAGAGTACGAAAATTTTCAAATTCGGTAAAATATCTTGTAACTTCCTCAAGACTTAATATAAAAAACTTATCTGTTGTATTTGCAAATTTCACATCAGCATTATAATCAAATACTGTATTCTTAGGGTTTGTAGTATCATTTTCAACTATTCTTTGCAAGTCCTCTTGAGTAAAATGATTAAGAAATTTTTCGTTAAGATATTCCCTTATAGCAGACTGCTTCCAAGTGCTTTTTATCCTTTTATTCATAAAATTAGTGAATTTAACAGGTCTTGAGCAAAGCAATAACATCTTATCTTCTTTAATATCTAAAACATTCCACTTGTATTTTCCGAAAACTACCTCGTCACCTAAAGTCATATACTAACCTCAATATGCTTTGAGGCAACAATCGATACTGCAGAACGAGCCGTGTCTATGTTATTAACAAGAAAGTCCTGTACTTCCTCAAATTTCAATTCTCTCAGGATATTCAAAACATCAAAGGAATTAACATCAGCAAAATAATCTGCTAAAAGCATTTCCGCAACAGAGTTTACATTATTAAACTGTTTAATATGACTGCCGTAATTCTCACGTCTTAAATTCTCAAAATGCACTTTGTCAAGACCTTTTACTTTCGCCTCGTCAATAACTTTATTCAACTCTTTATATAAAGTATAAGGGTCATTGCTTTCTCCGGCAAATATCAACGTAAAAACATCATCAACGGTAAATACTTCACAGTCAAATGAAGAATTTATAAGCCCTCTGTCACTCATAGTTTTATAGAAAGGTGAGGCTGTATCCGTAAGAATATCGGCAATGATATTTGTAATTGTTTCCGCTTTCAGTTTATCAATACCGTCATAAGGTTGCATTTTATAACCGAAATTGAATATCGGTAAACCTACAGGTTGAATATGCTCTGTTGTTTTTCTTACAATGTTTAAATCTTCTTTCGGGAAAACCGTTTCAATCTCCAAATCGGGACTGTCTTTAAGACAACTGTCTGCAATCTCCAATATATCCGCAACTTTAACATTTCCGGCGACAGATAATACCATATTATTAAGATTATAAAAGGTATTATAACATTTATAAAGCAAGTCTGCATCTATCTTAGCTATACTCTCTTTAGTCCCTGCAATATCAATCTTAACAGGGTGTTCAAAATATAATGAATCAAGCAGATTAAAGAAAACTTTCCAATTTGGATTATCATTAGTCATCTGAATTTCCTGTCCGATTATCCCCTGTTCCTTGTCAACACTCTCTTTTGTAAAATAAGGGGCTTGAACAAAATCCAATAATATTTTCAAACTCTCTTTAAAATTTCCCGTACAGGTAAAAAGATAAGCTGTTTTGTCAAAGGAAGTAAAAGCATTGGCATTTGCACCTGTTTTTGCATATAATTCAAAAACATCACAATCCTCATTTTCAAAAAGTTTATGCTCAAGGAAATGTGCAATACCCTCGGGAACAGAAGTATATTCTTTATCCGCTTTAGTTTTAAAAGTCGTATTAACCGAACCGTATTTTGTGCCGAATAAAGCCATTGAGGAGCTGAAACCCTCCATTTCCCACACAAGTATCGTAAGACCGCTTTTGTGTTTTATTTTAATATATTCAGCGTTGGTTTTTATATCTCTGATAATTTCCTGCATTGTTTCTCCTTAATAAAATAGTCTTAACCTTTAAATTTGCAAATAATATTTAGCAAAAGAACAGTATTAGCATACTGTTCTTTATTATATAACATTTTTTTAATCTATGCAAGTAATTTTAATTAAATTTTAACAAAACAGGACAATGGTCTGAACCGAGTATATCTGTATGAATTTCACAGTCCCCTACTCTGTCAAAAAAATTATTTGAAACGACAAAATAATCTATCCTCCAACCGATATTCTTTGCTCTGCTTTCTCGCATATACGACCACCAACTGTACTCCTGTTTTTCGGGATAGAGTTTACGAAAAACATCTGTAAAACCGCTGTTTAGGAGTTTGGTAAACTTCCCTCTTTCTTCATAGGTAAAGCCCGCATTGCCCACATTAGTCTTAGGATTTTTCAAATCTATTTCGTTGTGTGCAACATTCAAGTCTCCGCAGTAAATAATAGGTTTATTAAGGGAAAGTAAATGTTCACGGTGCTTGTCCTCCCATTCCATACGATAATCAAGACGTGTCAATTCACGTTGAGCATTGGGAACATAGGCATTAACAAGATAAAACTCCTCATATTCAAGAGTAATTACCCTACCCTCCCCCTCATCGCTGTATTGAACGGAAAGCGGCTCTTTTTTTGTAAATACTGCCGTACCTGAATATCCTTTTTTTACTGCATAATTCCAGTACTTGTAATATTCGGGTAAATCAAGTTCCAACTGCCCCTCTTGCATTTTTGTTTCCTGAATACAAAACATATCCACATCAACAGCTTTAAAGTACTCAAGAAAACCTTTATTTACACAAGCTCGCAAGCCGTTTACATTCCAAGTAACTATTTTCATTCCGTATAATTCCTCGCATATCTGAATATTAACTGTTGAGTATATGGTATATACACAAAACCGTCTAAATTTTTCTTATAATTGAAATACACAGAAGAGTAATATAAAGGGATAAACTCCCCTTTTTGTGCAATCTCTTTCTCTTTTTGAGCATAATCGTCAATATTATTTGTGGGAGTAAAATCTTCAGACTGACTTAAAAAAGCATAAGGTGAATTATATTCCGCAGAGATTAGTTTTATACAAAGAGTATATTCCTCAGCCTGTAATTTCCTTGAATACTCGTCAAAGGGTTGAACATCAAAAGAGATATTACAATCCAAAATCTCCTCATATTGATTTTTATAAACATAAAGCATTGAAGTATCCACAATATCACTGCAAGTCAATATTTCTATATCACTTGCAACTTCATAAGTGCTTTTGAGATTTTCCGCTTTAATACTGTCATACACATCAATACTTTTTTCATTTACAAGTTCTCGATAACTCTTGCTTTTAAATTTTACAGCGGGAGGGATTATACCGTAAGCGACATTTTCACCTTCCCTTACTGTGGCATATGCCAGTAATTTCCCTAAAATTTCGTCCTTTGCAACAAGTCCGATTGTTTTATCCGTAATACTGAAATATTCATAATCTTCAATAGGTTTTAAAGTTTTCACAATGCTTAATTCTTTATCCTCTTTGAAACGATTTAAAGTACTGTCGTAATCCTCTAAAATCCTGTAATTAAGCCTTGAGGGAGATATATCTTTGTTGGAATTATTACGTTTTGTATATATAACATTATCAAAACCATAAGGGTCATATTGCCATTTTTCAACAAAAAAACTGCCGTTTGAGGGAATACTGTCCTCGTCAAGTCCATAACGCCCTTTGCAATTCTCAAAAAGCAGACGTGAACAGGGCATTGCAACAGGCAACGTCAAAATAGTCAGAAAATCGGGTGTTTTTTCTTTAAGAACATATTTTACGGTTTTATCATCAACTGCAATAACCTCGTCAACATATTCAATAGACTTTCGTGAAAAAGCGAAAACAAAATCGTCTGCAATTAAAGCAACAGGCTCTTCTATATTTTTGCCGCCCCAAAAATTCTCACCGAGAGTGAAAGTATATTCCAGTTCATCTGCGGAAATTTCATAACTTTCTGCAACACCTTTACAGAGTTCACCTTGTTCATCATAAGTAAACAGTCCTGTGAAAATATTTGCAACAACATCATATGCAGAGGCATTTTCGGCTGATTGAGGGTCAAGGGAGTTGGGATTACCCACAACAGAAACGGTAAAGAGATAATCCTTACCGTCGGGTTTTTCACTTGAACATCCTGTAATTAACATTATCGCTGAAAGTATAAAAATCCAAAATTTACGCATAAATATCTCTCAAACATAATTGAGGAAACTGTGATTTTTTACAATCAATAATCCTCTGATTGGAAGAACCAACAAAATTAAACTTATAACTCTTTTTATTGCGGTCAAAACGTCCGTCAATAAGAAAATCACTCTCGTTAATCAAATCCATATAGTGGTTGTTGCTGCTCGCATTTTTATATAACTCTTCAAATCTATATCCTGTATAGGTTATAATATTCAAACCCAAGGAATGTATCTGTTTTGCAAGAACTGCCAACACATCAGCTTGCAAAAAAGGTTCACCGCCGCTAAATGTAACGCCGTCAAGCAAAGGGTTAGAGGCTATTCTTACAAAAAGATTTTCAATTGTATCCCAATATCCGCCGTTTGTATCGTGGGTTTGAGGATTATGACAATCGGGGCATTTATGAGGACAACCCTGTGTAAACACTGTAAATCTTACCCCATCGCCGTCCACAATGCTATCATCAACAACCCCTGCTAACTTAATTCTGTTTCCCGCAAAAGAAACTCCTTCGTTGTAAATCTCCCCAAAGGAAAGTTTTGTATTTATATTTTTAGTCTGAACTATATTATTTGTATTAAACATCTTAAATATTCCTTGTAATGTAAATCTTGTTGACCTTGAAATAAAAAACAATATCAACACTCGCCGACTTAATGCCGTCACACCGCCGATTTTAATTTCATATAGTACTTTTTTATTTAGAAAATACTACATATTGTGTATTTATATAAATATACTATCACAGGACTTGTACTCTGTCAAGCATTTTTATTTAAATTTTAATAATTATTTTTATTCAAATTTTTTACTTCGACCAAGTTAATTAATTGCTATTTTACATTAATTTACAATATTATATACAAACTATCTCTGTATAATTTACAACTCATATACAGAATAATAAAAAATTAAAAATTTATGTTTATTTAAAAAAGCAAGTGACGATAATAACTACAGAAGAAAAATTAAATTAACATTTATATCTCGACGGAGTGAATATTATGGCAATCAATAATGTAGGCAAATCAATGAATGTAAACACAATAGGAAAAGCGGCATATGCAAAAGTTGCAAACGAATTGCCCCCTGTTGTTATAAGAGATAAAGCAAAACCCGCCGACGAGATACGAATAAGCGGTCAGGCTTTTGCACAAAAAGAACTTGCCGATGAGGCTAAAAAAATCACAGCCGAGTTGACCTCGGGACGTGAAGAATATGTTAATGCCCTTAAGGAACAATATAACAGCGGAGCTTACAACACAACCTCCTCCGATGTTGCAAATGCTATATTAGGACTTTTTGCGTAAATAAATAATACTGAACTCAATAACATTAAGTAGGTTATGTAAATGAAAGATTTCCGAAAATTTTACGACTTTATGAAAGAATATACAGAATAATAAAAAATTAAAAATTTATGTTTATTTAAAAAAGCAAGTGACGATAATAACTACAGA
>JAISIJ010000029.1 GCA_031262245.1 Oscillospiraceae bacterium
AGGCGGAAATACTATGCCTACTCAAAAACAGGAATTAACCGAGGATGAGATTTTCGATAAAGCTGTTGCGGGAATGAAAGCGATAGGTAACGGAATTAAGGATTATATTGATGCACTTAAAAACACAACGTCTAAGTTTTGGGCGAAATTCGAGGCATATTTGTTTGTTGTGTCAGGTATTGAGATAGTTGTAAGCTTGGTATTTTTGCTGTTTAAGGCTAAAAATTTGGCTCACGATTTTGCATTTGGGGGTTTGATTTCTATAATTTTCGCCGTTCCTGTTTTGATGTTAAACGTAAAAAAGGGTAAAAACTGCACTTCAAAATATAAGTTTGAGAATGAGGAAACTGGCGAAGTTTTTGAGGAAAACGGTGAAGGTTTTGATTTTTCGGAGGAAGGTGAACAAGAAGATTTATTTCAGTTTACCGAAGAAGAACCTATTCAAGAAGACGAGGAAGAGGAAGATTTTTTCGGCGGAGCAGATTTTGGGGTATTGGAAGAGCCTGTTGCGAAAGTCAGCGTTGAGGAGGCTATGGAAAATATCGTTGTTCCTGAGGGGGGGCTTTATGTAAGGCAATATTTGTTTGATATGTTTACGAAAGTTTTGGAGAATATCACACCCGGTTACTCAACCGTAAAGGAAATTCGCCCCGAATCCGATGTGTTTTTGGCTTGGGAGAAATATTTGAGGGATTCTTGCGAACAAACAGGGGTAAAAGAGGAAAATTTGCCTACACTTGAACGTTTGGAAGAAACGTTGTTTACGATAAAACTTACATTTAATCGCCCGAAAGTTGGGTTTAAGGGTGAAGCGGTTGCTGATGAGTTGGTTTCGATTTACTCGTATTTGGGCGGTAAATATAATTCAAAAGTATATGCAACTATTGTGAATATCGCCAAAGAGTGCATAATTACGGTGTTTACAGGCGAAACAGCAATGATTAGCTTGAAAGATATGTATGATAATTGCGAAAAATTTGTGCTTGACAGAAAAAATTATATGCCGATTGTTTTGGGTATTGATGCTATCGGTGACGTAATAACTTGTGATTTCAAGAAGATTGAAAGTTTACTGATTGCAGGTATGCCCCGAGCGGGTAAATCTTGGTTTGCACAGGCAGTTTTAACACAGATGTGTGCGTTTGTTCCTCCCAGTGAGTTGAATATTTACATTTGCGACCCGAAAGACGGCATTTCGGACTTTAAAGCGTTTAAATTGCCGCACGTTAAGAAATTTGTAAGCGGTGATGATAATATCGTGAATACTCTGCGTTCTGTGGTTAAAGATTTAGCACCGAAACGCAAAAAGATTATAGGTGATGCGGGTTTCGTGAATATTTGGGATTTTAAAGAGGTAAATCCCGATGTAAAAATGCCTGTGATTTATATTTTAATTGACGAGGTTGTAACTCTTGCGGAGCGAATGGAAAAGGAAACAAAACAGGAATTTCAGGGGTTATTGGTAGAGTTAATCTCGCAGTTACCGGCATTGGGGATAAGGGCATTTTTAATTCCGCACGTTATAAAAGATCAGATTATAGCGAAAACGGCTTCGGATTTGATACAATGCAGAATTTCGATTATGGGTGATGCGGGGCATATTGAAGCGTGTACCGCAACAAAACCGAAAGATTTTTCGTATAAGTTGGTTAATAAGGGCGATATGGCGGCAAGAATTCCGTTGCTTGGGGCAAATACTTTGTATATACATTCTCCGGCATTATCGGATAGTAACCCGAAAAACAACAAGCTATTTGAGTATTTGCTGAAAATGTGGAGCAAGTTAGAGCCTGACGAGGTGAAAGATTCGGTTGTTAGGGATTATTTTGATGAAAAGCAAGACAAAGATTCCTTAGTAGATTTAAAGAAAAACATAGAAGAAACAGGTAATATCGGCGGAACGGAATTTGATTTTGATTTTTAGGGGTTAGTATGATTTTAGAAGTTAAGAATTATGATTTAGGGGATATTGATGAGTTGGTGAGGGGTGAAATATCAGGGGTTGAGGAAGAATTTTCGGAGGATATTTTCAGTTTTGCAAGCGGTGAAAATTTTTCTAAAAATGTTGATACAGTGGTTTTTGAGTTTACGGAAACTGTTGATTTAACGGCAGACGAGGAAGAATTTGATGTTATTGATTTATCAGAAGAAGAGAGCGGTGAAGTTGCCGAAAAAGAGGTTGAATTAACAGAAACTACTGATTTAGAAACCTTTGAAAATGCCCATATTTCAGAAGACTTCAAGATTGAAGAAACAGTTGAGTTATCAGCTGATGAGGAAGATTTTGAAGAAATATCAGCAAAAGATTTTGAAACTGAAACCCAAGAAGAAATTATCGAAAAACCACCTAAACCACCCGAAAAGCCTGTATTCAATGGTGATATTTTGGATTATATACGACAAAATTCAGGGTGCGGTAAAGAGGAAGTTTTGAGATATTTCAGCAATGCAGAATTGGAGAAATTTCTGCTTACAGGCAGAGTAATTTTACGCAGAGGCGGATTAATTGTAATGTTTTAAGGGGTGTTATTTTGAAAAAATATTCATTATTATCTTTATTGTTGGTGACGACAATGATAACAGGGTGTAGCGATTCAGCGAGAATTGCGGAATTAAAATCGGTTCAGCCGATGCAGATTGAAACATTGGCTGAAACACCGAATTTATCGGTAACAAATCAAGAAAATATAATTTATTCGCAGGTTGCGGATAGAACGTTGCTTGATTTATCGGCGTTGGAGAAAGTGATTTCCGAAACCGATGCAAAGTATATTGATGATTATATCAAAACATTAAATGCCTATTTAGTAGGTGATGTTCCGTTGAGTACGAATAACAAAAAAAGCACTTATGCGGATTATATGCTTCTTGAATTTCAGAAAACGCCATATGTTTGGCAGATGAAAGATTATTCGATTTTAGGGGTTGATACGGCGACAAAGAATATCATTGTTGATATTACTTATGATACGACTTCTACGTTGAAAACGGTTCAACCTGACAGCACGATTATCAAGGGCGATAAGGATTATGAGCTGAAAATGAAAGTGCGATATGACCGTTGGATGGAATATTTGGCGGCAAAATACGGTTCGAGCGACAGATATGTTGTTAATCAGCCCGAGGATTTATCGGCGTTGAGAGCGGAGTTTGAGAGTGTTTACGGACCGGTTGAGGAAATTATAAAATCCCAAAGGCATTTGAGTTTATCTCAGGAAATTTCCGAAACGAGAACGCAGAAAACATATACCGGAATGACGGATTACGAGTTGGAACAAAACGGTGCAACAATGGTAGTTCGGCATATTTTTGAGCCTGATTATGTGTTGGGTATTCAGCAGGGGTATACGTTGAAACATATGTATTTAACGGATTATAC
>JAISIJ010000198.1 GCA_031262245.1 Oscillospiraceae bacterium
TAAATCAAAATCTTCAAACCTTTTTCTACTCCTACCCCTGTATTATCTTTATTTTACCACAATATTTTTCCGCTGTCAAGAAAAAATTTTATGCGGAATCCTCCGTGTCACATATGTCACAAAAAAACTCCCCACTCAAAAAGAGTAGGGAAGTTATTTTATCTACGCATATCACTCGTTGTCGCATCCGCCACAATAAATGAAGCTTTAAGCAATCTAACCTCTCTCCCTTAGGCTCTAAGCAGATTTTCTTGTAAAAACAAAGTATCGTTGCAATAACATAAAGTATAGTCCAAAAAATAGGATTCATTATAACACCTCAAAAGTTAAAAATTATAAACTAAAAAACAACCCCTGAAACCACCTTTTTCAATTATCCGTGAAAATTTCCTTAAGGTGTTCACTTAGATTTTCTCAATTTCCGAATCTTCTGTATTTTCTGGCGTGTTTTCCGCTTTTTCAGAACTTTTCTTTTTATCCGTTACCGCCACACTTGTAGAATCTACCCACAATAAAAAAGGAAGAAAACAATAAACAAAACAAATATTCTCTATCAAAATCCTCCCGATTACATTTGTTTCCCACAAATAAACCATATGAGAAATACAATAAGTGTGAAATGTAATCAGAACAAACGCTGTTAAGCGTCGCCACCAATTTTTATCATAAAAAGCCTCGCGTTCTTCAACAGGAATCCATTTAACCGTTACAAGAAAATAGATAATAGCTCCAACAAGGAATACAGCCGTGAAAATCATTGCGTGAATCACCAAACCCCCTCCTATCTTTTCCCTAAACTTTTGAATATTCCAATCAGAATTAAACCAACAAATACACAGTAGATATAGCAACCTACATACAACAAAGATGTAGCAAATCCACCCCAATGAACTGGCTTGCAAAAATCTACCGCTGCACCTGCCAAAAATGCGTGAAAAACAGAAATAACATAAGCAAAAAAGCTCCGCAATCCGTACTTTTTCCTCATAAGTGCTGATTTTTCCACCGGTAACTCCGCCATACTCCCACAGAAACCCACAACAGTAAGCACAAGATAAATACCGCCGAAAACCAAACTATGAACATACATTCAAAATCACCCCTTAAAATAAATATCCGCTGTAAAACCTAAAAAATCTGTTGCAAAAATTGTAGGAATATAGTATAATTAATAGGTATTACCATTATTCGCAAACTCCCTCTGAACTTTTTAAATAGATTGATTATATCTTAACTTCATTTTGCTTTGAATCCGTAAAATATTCAACCAACTTAGAATATTTATCCCCGAGGCAAGTCTGCCCCAACACATAGAAAGCAAGAAATGGCATAAACACAAGAGTCCCCACCACGCTTACTACAAGTCGCTGAGATTCAAGTTCTGCATTATACGGAATATGCGGATAACGCATTTCGTGCGTAGCCTCTTGTACAGCCCACCATGTATAAGTAATAAATGCAAATTCGCCAACAACGCTAACAATAAATGCAAGAAGGGCTGCCACACCAAACCCCTCAATAAGCTCTTTTCGTTTATCATTGCTCGTAGAATCAACAAAAGATAAGAAAATATATATCGTTAAAAGTGTATAAAGCACAATTACCGAATAAGGAATTGTTATATCATCCATAAATTTACCCCTAAAAATTAATTTGTAACCCTAACCACTAAGCCCGGCTTAAATTCTATCCAAATCTACCCCCGCTACTTTCAAAAATTCACTCATTGATAGCGAATTCTTGCCTTTCACATATTTAGCAACAAACCACAAAATATACAACCCCTGAAACACACAAAAGCCAAAACAAGCTATTTCAACAATAATTCTCCCTGCGATATGCCCGAAAATATCTTCAATAGTCAAACATATATCCCATTTAATCACATAAGAACACAAATAAGCTGTAAAAATTGAGAAAATATACGCCAATAAACACCGCCACTTGAAAACTTTACGCAACTCTTCTCTGCCTTTATCAGAGAGAATTAAAAAAGCTAAGTGATAACGCCAAAAGGGCTGTAAAAGCACTAAAGAAGATGTTTTTCTTGAATATCTGTAAATCTCTTTGCGTTTTTCTAATGGTAAATTGATAAATGATTGGCGATAAAACCACTATGTAAAGAAAATATACAAAATAACGTAAATAAAACCACGAATCATAAATCACCCCCATAATACTCTGCATTTTCCTCTTGCGTTTCCTCTTCAGCCCTCACCGCCACATCACTGAGAAATTTCCTCAAAAAAGTTTCACTATCACCCTGTATATAATCTCCTGCAAAAGTAACCAATCCGCTCGCTATAAGCAAGCAAAAACCAAAACAACCCAACTCGATTATGAAAATGCCCACAATTTTGCAATAAATATTATCCACAAGGTGCGAAATATTCCACAAAACAAAAAAGGAGACGAAAAATGCAATAAAAATCGAAATAACATATGCCGGAATACACCGCCAACCAAATTCCTCATATTTCTATCAGTAGGATATCACATTCTGTATCCGCAAAAAGTTTTTGAGTATCTGAAAAAATAATCCTCACCGTAAAATTCCGCCAAAATTTCCTCATTATTCGTACAAATCAACACCGAAGGTCTATCGCTCCTCGTTACAAAATTAACCTTGTAACACCCCTCTTGCATTAAATCAATTAATTCCTGTGCAGTTTGCGGTTTAGGCACTTCCTCACATTTATACCCTTTACGCTTGTTTTTATGTCTGTAATCTCCTACTTTGAATTCCTCTGGGAACATATTCATAACCCGCCACAAATACTCCGTTGTAATCTTTAAAGAAGCCACCACAAACGCTGTATCACCAAATTTTTTTAAATCTTCCTCCGATATTTTCATTTTTTCGCACAACGCCGCTTTAACTTTAACTTTTTCAACATTTTTAGCAAACCAACCGTAAACCCTCGTTAAATCAACATCTACATCCTGCAACAAAACTTCGCTCAATTGGCTTATTTTCTGTACCACTTCAATATCCGCAATATGGATATTTCTCACCCCTGAGCTGAACCTTGAAGCCCCCAAAACCGGTGCATAAAACTTATTAAATCTCAAATCAATCGGATACGCCAAAACTTCCTCAGCTCTTTCGTCACCGTAAACCCTTTTCAAAACCTCGCTGTTTTTCGTGAAAACTAAATCTGTTTCGCCAAATTTAATTTTGTAAACCCCTTTACACAGCTTATCATTCTAAACCGTTCCCACCGCAATCATAGCCTCGTAACTCACAATATGCACCTTTTCCAAATCTAAATCCTGCCTCGGAATAACCCCTGTATACACCACTTTATCCCCATAATTCGTAGGGTCAAGGCGAACCACTTTCAATGTGTTACCCACTTTCAAGCTCT
>JAISIJ010000209.1 GCA_031262245.1 Oscillospiraceae bacterium
CACTGTATTTAAGGTTTAATAATTAAAAAAAACATAAAGACCCCACGCCCCAACGCGACTCCCCCCGAAAAACAGCCGTGACTTGTGATTGACTCAGTCAAACACCGACCGCCTACGGCGGTCGCCGCCGCTTTGCGGCGGAAGTCACGGCGGATTTTGCGAGGGTACTCGTTAAGGAAAACGGGCATAATGCAAGGACAAAAAAAAGAAAATCCCCCATAAAATAATGGGGTCAAGGGGCGACAGCCCCTTGTAGGGTGGAGGGGTGAAACCCCTCCCGGGTGCGGGCAGAGCCCGCCTTTCCTAATTGGCATACATATTCTCGATAAAGATGCCGTAGCCTTTTGAGGGGTCGTTGACGAATACGTGGGTTACAGCACCGACAAGCATACCGTTTTGTATAATCGGGGAGCCGCTCATACCTTGAACTATGCCGCCTGTTACGGAGAGAAGTTTGGGGTCGGTAATGCGGATAATCATATTTTTGGTGTTTTCGGCGGTGTAGTCTACACGCTCAATCATAGCTTTGTATTTTTGAGGGTCGTCGCCGTTTACGGTACATATAATTTCACATTCGCCTTCTTTTATTTCCTGTTTGAAAGCCATAGGAATAGGCGGAAAATCGGAGGGAGGTTTAATCATTTCGCCGAATATGCCACATTCGTTGTTCAGATTGACTGTACCGGAGGGTTTTGAGCCGGAGAACATACCGCAGAGTTCGCCGGGTATGCCGGAAAGACCTTTGACAACTCTTGTAATTTCCACATCCACAACTTCACCGCTTGAAATGGGTACAATTTCGCCTGTGTCGGTGTCGCAGATAGGATGTCCCAAACCTCCGAATACGGAAGTTTCAGGGTCATAAAAAGTTACCGTGCCTATGCCGGCGGAACTGTCACGCACCCACATTCCGGCTTGATAGCACTTATCTGCTTCCGAATATGAGGGAATCAGCAAGACTTTTTGTTCTCTGTCGTCACGTCTTAAATCCACAACGACAGGCTTGTCCCCTTCTTTTTGGATTATCTCTTTTATATCCGCATTGCTGTCAACTTCTTTTTCGTTGAGTGTGAGGATAACATCGCCTGTTTGGATACCCGCATCCTGTGCCGGGCAATCACCGCTTGAAACATTACCCATTCCAACAACCATAACACCGTCCATTAACAGTTTTATACCGAACGGTGTTCCGCCGGGGACTAAAACGGGTCTGTCAACTTCTGTTATATTTACATTTTTAATCGGAATTGCACCGAAGAGTTTTAAAGTTGCTGTGTTCGGTGTAACTTTTTCATCGTCGGAACTTGCAACGGAAACTATTCCCTTTTGCTCGGCGGAAACCTCAAAAGCCGTATTTAAAACGAGCGAACCGTTTGCTGTTGTGTAATAATCATCGGGTAAGTTTACGTTGTAATATCCAACCAATGCCCATATATTAAACAATATCAAAGCCGTGCAGGCAATACTTCTCGAAACGATTTTTTGAAGCAAACCTACTTCTTTATTATTCATATTATATTTACCTTTCGTTAATATTTACCGTAAATAAAATCTTTTTAAATTTTACTTGTTACAGTAAATATTTTTACCTTTTTTGATGTTTTTAGTATTGTTAATATTATGGTTACAAAAAATTAATATTTTCCTGTGAAATTAAATAAAAATTCATATAAAAAATTGGCGAAATATATAAAAACAAAATATGAGGCGAAGTTTGTTGTTTTTGTGCAGTTTTTGTGATAAAATGATAAATAATCGACGAGGATACTTAACGGCTTCCTCTTATTTTTATGCCCAAAAATAGGTAACGGAAAATTAACCTATATGTAGTTGCTTTGTAATATTTAAAAACAAGTTTAACGATATATGGATTAGAAAAACTATATACAGGTTGAATATAGTCGTTCCATTTTTCATTAAGAAAAATGGAGCGGATATCACCGCCGAGAATCAGGGGTGCGACGGCGTTAGCCGGCGAGCGTTGACATTGAATTGATTTCAATGTCAACAAGATTTACTATAACGTTGAAGAACAGAGTTAAGACTCGCAATTTACGGCAGATGTATTGTAATAAGACAAAAACTCGTTTTTACTGCAAATTCAGCATACATTTGTATACACTTTTAATCAAATAAAGCTACCCTATATTGTGTTTTTTACATTTTAAAATCTATTTTTACTACATATGGTGGATTTTTAATTTTTTTCGACATATATAGCAATATGCGACAAAAGGTTACAGAATAATTTCTTGTAAATTACAATTTGGATGTGTTAAGATACATAAGGGAATGAAAGACATCGAAAAATTATATTTAATCTTATTATTCCCAATAATTTGTATTTTAATCGGAGGGTTCATATAATGGCGGCAACAATAACAGCAAACACTAAAATAAAGGTATTAATTGGAGATGACAGTAAGGAATTCGGTAATTTATGTGCGGATTTAATGCGGCAGGCGGGATTTTACGTTGCAACGAGGAGCAAAGACGGAGCGGTGATTCTTGAATCGCTGAAAACAAATGAGTTTGATGTTGTTGTAATTGACAGTCAGTTGCCGCATTTTGACGCTCTTTCAATAATGCAGACAGTCGGAGAAACACAGGAATATTTGCCGATGTTTATAGTTGTAACGGCATACGAGAATCCGATTCTCGAAAGACAATTGCTTGCTAACGGTGCTACTTACTTTATGCTTAAACCTTTTGAACCGTCAACACTTGTAAAAATCATTAAGGAGTTAATGAAGACAAGCCGTCAAAAGGCATTGGAGCTTAACAACGGTCAGCCCGATATGGAAGTAATCGTAACGGAGCTTATTCATCAATTAGGCGTTCCTGCACACATAAAAGGCTACCATTATCTGCGTGAGGCAATTTTATTCTGCATTAACGATAAAAAATTGCTTGAAAGTGTTACAAAAGAATTATACCCAACTGTCGCCGATAAATTCGTTACAACGCCGTCAAGAGTTGAAAGAGCAAT
>JAISIJ010000217.1 GCA_031262245.1 Oscillospiraceae bacterium
GTATGTAAAGAGGGACAAGTTTCCTCGCCCTCTTTTGAGAACGACTATCTAAAAGCATCTGCAAGAGTAGTATTAGCAGTTTCTGTTTCAAAATAGCCTTGTGCAACATTGGTACGTAAAAACTTAACATAGCTATCTAATACATCATAGTAGTTTTGGAAGTATTTTTGAGCAAAAGTGTTAAAAGCAGTACGGGTTTCTTCAGAAGCTTCACCTTGCCATTCACTTTGCAAATTGCTTATAGTCGCTTGACTTTCTTTGAGTGTTTCGTCAAGTCGCTTATTTAACGATTCTAAACTGGTAGCAATTTGTTCTACTTGGTCAGTATTTACACCTATTTTACTTGCCATTTCTATTCCCCCCTTTCTTAATTTAGTATACAACAACTGTATTAGTTTGCAAGGTTTTTAACAGATGCTGTATTAGTGTCTTGACGGTTAGCGTAGTTTTGTGCCTGTGTTTTAACCGCTTCGCTTGTAAGTTGAAGTTTATCTGCCATTTGTTTCAATTCTTCGGTAAATCCGTTAATTTGATTTACAAAAGCAATATTATCTTCACCATCCCAAGCAGTTCCCATTGTTCCTGCTTCCTGCAAAAGCTGACCGTAGATTTGTGTGTAGATTTGTGATTGCTCAGCAAGTTTTTCACCAGCGGCGGAAAGTTTTTGCGGGTCTGTCAGACGAATGTCTTTTCCCATTTTGTTCACCTCCTTTTGCATAAAATAGCATATTTTTTTATGCTTATATCAAGATAATTTATGAGTGTAGTACAAGTATATTTCATAAAATTATTTGACATCACACTTAAATGGAAATTATTTTATATTTCTAAACACACAGAACCAGTTGTTTGAAATATTTTCCTATATCATCATAAGTCTTGAACCATTTCTTATTTGCGTTTCACCTACAAATTTATTAACATCAAGTATATGATTGTACTCAAGGTCAATAAGGACTACATTTTCATCCCCTTTGAAATTTCCGTCTGACAACTCCGATAATAACTGTGTAGATAAAATTAAAATTTCTCCGACTTTGCCTTCAACAGGAATATACACATCGAATTTTTTATTCGCAACAGGTAAATTAATTTCAACCAATATTTTACTCATCATCGTCCTCCTCTAAGGGTAATGAACTTAGCAATTTTACAGTTTCGGCTTTACCATTTTTAACAACGAATCCAAAATCTTTGGGTAATTCTGAACGCATATCTGTATTTTTTTTAGTAACGTCAAATTGATTTTGTGAAGCAAAACCATTCCCGACCCAAATGCCATTGGTTTTACCAATATGTTTTGTGTACCACTGCGAATAAGAAATTGTATTCAGATTTTTTATTTGGTCAACAATAATTACGGTTTGAAAAAATTTATCACTTCCGTTTGCTAATGATAACAATAACTTATTATTATTTGCATCATACATTTTATCTTCCGAGTTAACATATATTGTTTCTGAAACTTTTACTAAATCTGCAATTCCGATTAAAACATATATTTTTTGTGGGAATTTCGGAGTTATTTCATTATTTGCCAATGCATTTTTATTAATTGTGAATCGTTCTTTAACATCATTAAACCAATCATCAATTACCTCAAAACATTTTTCTTTTGAAGAAAAATACTTCAATCCGCTCTTATCTGAATCGGCAAGAAGATTATTAATATCAATGATACAAACATCAAGTTCACTTCTTTTCATAAATATTGATAAATCATAAGCAAATTGAGTACACTCTTTACCTGCTGAATATATCGGCGTTATATATGCTCCATAGAACGGATAATAAGAAATCTTTAACGAATTTTTATTAACACCTATTGAAACATTCAATGGATTCTGTTTGTCTTTATAATAATCCAAAAATTCTATGTCTACTTGCTTAGGCAAAACAGGTATTTTATCTGCATTTTTTCCAGTCCAATTATTCGACAATTCATTACATATATTTTGAATGAAATTAAAAGGAACGCTGTCTTCTGTAATATGAGCTACTTGAAATTCATAAATAGAATCGGTTTTTACAAGCCCTCTACCTTTAAACTTTTCAGGATACAGTCCGTCTGTTTTTCCTAAAACCGTTACATAATCTTCCTCTTTATTTAACTGCATTACAAAAACTTGCATAAAATTTTGAGTAAGTCTAAAACTTATTCCACTTGTGCCTAAGACTGTAATTACAAAATATATTCCGTATTTAGTGCCTTCTCTTGATAATAAAGCTATATCTTGTTCTCGTTCCTCATAAATTTCTCGCAATGCACCGTAATTGTTTATTATCACTACTATTGAAGGTACAGTATTCCCGGAGGAAATATAAGAATTATAATCTCCTCCAAAATCAGCAAATAAACGCTTACGAGTATGCAATTCACCATTAAGCATTTTAAAAAGATTGGTAACTTTCTCACTTTCATTCACTAAAACTACATCACCGATTTGCGGAGCTTTTTTAAAAGCTCTTAATGTTTCGGAGGCAAAATCTAACATATAAACATTAATTTCATCAGCAGTATGTTCAGTAATTAATGAATATACAAACGCATTAATGAAAGTTGTTTTTCCTGAACCTGCTGAACCATATACTAATACATTGCCTGATTCGGACAACGGAACTCGGATAATATCCTGATTTTGTGTTGCAGGCGAATCATACACGCCGATTATTGGATTGAGGGTAAATTCCTTTTTTGATTTTGCAGAGTATTTTACCTTAATTTCTTCCAACAATATTATAGAAGGAATTGGGTCAAGCCATAAAAGTTTTGTTGTTATATTTTCCTCTTTTGCAACTTTCCCCAAATATTCAACAATAGCATCAACTTGTTTTTTAGGATTCGATATAGTATTTTGAGTTTTAGGTTTTGCTTTGGCAACAGTTCTTGCATTTGTACTTATAACAGCAACTGCATTATCTTTTTCAACAACAATTTCGTCAGAGGGATAATATGGTGCTCCTGCCCAAGCAGATTGTCCTAATTCAAATAATTCATTAAACCCTACTTGGAGATAAAATCTTCCTGTTTCGACAATATTGGCAGCATCAGGACGTCTTAACATTTCTATACTATCTTCTCTGTCTTGAACTTTCAAACAAATCTTAAACTTGCTATTACTCCTTACTTGGTCATCGACAACACCGGTAGGTTTTTGAGTTGCAAGCACCAAATGAACCCCTAAAGAACGTCCAATTCTTGCGGCACTTACAATCTTCTCATAAAAATCCTTTTGTTGGGATTTAAATTCAGCAAATTCATCTGCAATAACAAGTAAATGAGGAAGTGGCTCTCGAACAGATTTTTCACGATAAAGTTGTTGATATTTATAAATATCAATATTACTGATTCCAACTTCAGCACCTGCTTTTTTAAAAACAGACTGTCTACGTTTTATTTCACTTTCTATAGATACTAAAGACCTCTTTATCGCCGAACCATCAAGGTTAGAAATAACTCCGACAGTATGCGGTAAATTTTTGAAAGCTTCGCCCATTCCACCGCCTTTATAATCAATGAGTACAAAGGCAACTTCATTAGGATGGTAATTCAGAGCTAATGATAAGATATAAGTAATTATAAACTCACTTTTACCAGACCCGGTAGTTCCGGCTATTAATCCGTGCGGACCGTGAAACTTTTCGTGTAAATCAAGATGGAAAGGACTACCATTTGTATCAACACCTATACTTGCTTGTAAAGATTTAGTAGGGTCATTTTCTTTCCAACGTATTAAAGGATTTAAGTGTTCTATTTTCCCAACGCCAAACATTTCAAGAAATGTTAACATCTTCGGTAAAGCATAAATATTTTCAGATATGTTTAATTCAGTATTTGCAAGCTCAATAGCTACTTTATCTAATACTTCATCAACATATATATCGGGTGTAAAAGGACTTTGAATACCATTTGTATTATTTTTATTGTAGAATCGACCTGTATTTTCTTTAATTTCTACAACCATACTTGTTTCTTTAGGTAAATTATATACTTCTTCACAAATATTTATAACGGAAAAATACAAATTTCTGTTTTCGGCAAGAATGTTTTTTATCAAACTATTAGGTTTATAAGTGAAAATAACATAATATGGAGAAACTTTTTCGAATTCTCGTTCATTTATTTCAGAACGAGTTTCAAATACTCTGGTAAGATAACTTGAAATTTCATTTGATTCCTCTTCATTAAACGCAACGAATCGAAATTTTTTATCATCACTCCAAGTATGTGGTATCCATTTTACAAATTCAAACTGTTCTTTTAATTCCTCGTTACACAAGAACACTAATTTTACTTCTTGATAACTATAATAAGAAATAAGTTGAAGTATTAATCCTTTTGAAAATTTAACAGTATCACTAACATTTCCGACTAAACCTGAAATAAAATCTTTAAACAATGAAATAGTCAAAGGTACTTGTGTTAAAGTTTTATTTTGTTGATTTTCACAAATTGAATATAAATTTTCCAGTAAATTGTCTTCTATAAGCGTAAATGCTCTTTCTGAATATTGAAAATCAGCTAAAAGCGGAACACTACCTAAGCCTAACCTCAATGATAAAAAATCATTTTGTTGTATACTTCTTTCCCAAAGCTTGGGGTTTTGATTGAAAATTATAGACAAACATTCGTCAACAGTTATAAAATTTTCTTTGAGTATATTTTCTTGTGAGGTGATTTCACTTTTTATATTGAGCCTTTGTTTTTCAAGATAATCAGAATAACGTGACTGTCTTAAATTTTCTTTCCTTATCTTACGCTTTTTGTCAAATGTTTTGGAAAGAGTAGGCCATAAGACTGTACCCAACAACATACTTCCCGACATTACAATTGACGGAATTGCAGCCTTAATATTGCCATTTGCCATTGCATTATTAATTGCAAAAAGTGCAGTTGTCATCGAAGCCATTCCCATAGTAACAGAAGGTCCCAAGACAAACAAAAACGGCATTTCTTCGCCAATTTGATTAGATGGAGGAGAATCAATTTTAAAAGTTTTTTGTTCTATATCTTTTTTAAATCTGGGAGAAACCGAAAACTTCTTTTTCTCCTCAAATTCAAATTCTTCGTCAGTTATTAAATATGTTTGTGATTGTAATTTTTGGAGAATATTAATTCTGACTTTCATTTCAGGATTATTAATAGCTAAGAAATTTAAACCTACTATTATCTTTAACCCAAGAATCCAGATAACATCCCCAAGATTTAGTTTCTGATAAGTCGTTTTAACGCTATTAACAAATACTCCATTTGCACTTGGACGAGAATCTTCACCGTCATATATGCTTATTTCAGAGTTTTTGATTACAAGTCTTGCGTGTTTCGAGGTAACAATACCTTTTTCGTAAACTATATGATTATCGGGGTTTCTGCCAATATACACAATACCATTAACAGGAATAATGTATCTGTTAAAAATATCGCTACCATTTAAAGAGGATTCTACGAATAAATAAACAAAATAATTGCTTTTTTTGTCAACAACTTGAAATTTTAGAATTTTACCTGATTCTAACTCTATATAATCAACTTCAGAATTATTAAACATAGGTTTTATTTTCTTTGTTAAATTCACCCTCCATTTACCATTTGAAGCTAAAATGCTGAATTGAAAAAGAGGACTTTTATTTTCAATATCTTGGAATTTGAATTTTCCTGTAACTTTTTCAGGCAAAGACAGCGAAAAAATTCTTTCAGGTGTAATTAATGTTGCTTTCATAAAGCCTCCCTGATAAAAACACACATTTTTGTTTGTTATGTATGCTTGAAAAAAATAATCAGATATATCAATGGTTATTTTTGTAAATTAATAAGATAGAAATTGTTCTCTATATGCAACAAAAACGCCAACAACACTAACGTAATAACTGACACTTTTTTATATAGAATAAAATTTTCAAGGTTAAAATAAATGCAGTCATAGCATATTTTGAATACGACAAATTTCGCATAAATATTCCAAAATAC
>JAISIJ010000224.1 GCA_031262245.1 Oscillospiraceae bacterium
AAATGCCCAGAGGCAGAATTTTACCCAAAGAAGTGGAAGTTGTTGAAAACTTTGATTTCTCTGCTTATCATATCTTAATTGCAGAAGACGTTGATATGAACCGTGAAATTATTGCGGCACTCCTTGAAGACACAGGCATAGATATTGATTTTGCGGAAAACGGACACATAGCTCTTGAAAAATTTTCGGAAAATTTTGAAAAATACGACTTGATTTTTATGGATATTCATATGCCCGTAATGGACGGATATGAATCTACTCGCCGTATTCGTGAAATGTTCTGTCCCCAAGCTAAAACTATACCGATAATCGCGATGACAGCTAACGTTTTCCGTGAAGATATAGAAAAATGTATGGCTGCGGGAATGAATTCCCACGTTGGTAAACCTATTGATATACAACGTGTTAAAGCAGTTTTGAAGAAATTTTTAACAAGAGTGTAGATATATTACACAAAGTGAAAGGATATAAGGTGCAAATAAAATGTACCTTTGGTAAAAATGGAGAATTTTATAATTGATTTTATGGACAAATTCGGTTATCTGGCGGTGTTCTTGCTTATAACTCTTGAGAATATTTTCCCCCCGATACCCTCTGAAATAATTCTTACTTTGGGTGGATTTATGACAATATCGACGTCAATGAATGTACCTGTGGTAATTCTTATTGCAACGTTGGGGTCTGTTGCCGGTGCTATCATACTATATCTTGTGGGCAGACTTATAAGCACAGAGCGACTTGAAAAAATTTTAAGCGGCAGAACAGGACGTATCTTACACCTAAACCCCGAAGACGTTGAAAAAGCAAAAAAATGGTTTCTAAAATGCGGCAACAAAGCAGTATTCATTTGCCGTTGCATACCCATTGTAAGAAGTCTTATCTCTCTCCCCGCCGGCTCAACAAAAATGTCATTCGCCCCATTCATAGTTTTCACATCAGCCGGCACAATAATCTGGAACACAGTCCTCGTTGTCCTCGGTCGCATAGCCGGAAACACTTGGGAGAGAATAGCCGGATATTTCGACACATTCTCCACAATAGTACTCATTGTAATCCTCATAATTTGTGCAATTTGCGGCGTCCTTTTCCTCAAAGCCCGTTTCCTCAAGTAATTTCTTTATTTTTCTGATAGTTGCAGTGGCGGCAACTATCGAAGTTCCGTAGTTATTTTCATAGTTGGCACTTTAGCTGACATTGGTTTAACTTATTTGTTTTTCTCTTAGTTCCTGTGAGGGTCGGTTATCGAAGTTCCCTCATTCTTTTCATGGTTGGCACTCTTTAGGCTTGGTTTGACTGTATATAAAAATGCCCTTTTTCAAAGGGCATTTTTTTAGCGGACTGGTAGGAATATTTGTTATCGTGAACGGTGAGATAGCTATACAAATGACTATGAATTGCAAAGAGTGAAAAGAAGTAGGGAACTTCGAGAGGTGTAAAACTCTAAAACGGATAGAAAAGCAAATCCCCTTTGAAAAAGGGGATTTTTCATATCCAGTTAAACCAATGTCAGCTAAACTGCCAACTATCACAACCGATACGGAACTTCGGGAGGTGTCTCTACTGCACCCATCAGATACTAAAAGTCACGGGCAGTGTAGGCTTTAACAGATTTTTTGTAGAGGATTGTGCAGCTGATTGTTAATATTAATACCATTAATGAGTATTGTAACCAAAGGTTATGAATTAAGAAAATTAATATGTTACCGTACATTAATTCAAGGTCAAATTCATCTGACATAGAACCTATTACAGAAATTAAAAGGAGAATACAAAGTCCGACAAACATCAAAAACGCATACCAAAATTTTGCCTTTTTTGTGCCTACAAAAGATGAGAAAAATTGAATTGCATACAACAATATTACACCTGTAAATATAACAGGAAATAGCTGAACAAAGGAATAAGCTGTTTGAGGTTCAATATCTATACCCACTAACAATGCAAATTGAGCACCTGCAACAGATAATATAACACCGGCTAATCCTGAAAATAATACAACTATTGCTCCGTAAACATATGTCCCCGCAACAACCTCTCGCCGCTTTATACCAAGAGTACAATAAAGTAAATCAATATTATTCAACTGACTGTACCCAAGAGGTGCTGTTGCAAATAACATACTGAAAAACATTCCGTAAGTCATACTGAATGTATACATTCCCGTAACAGAACCCATAATAAAAAAAGTTGCATAAATACCTATAATAAAATACTTGCTTATAGTTGTTTTTGTAATGATAAAATTCAATTTCACCATTTTATTAATATTATTCATTGTTTATTTCCCCCTTGCTTAAGAATATTATTATCTCTTCCAAACTTATATTTTCAACCAAAACATCTTGAGGTATTTTGTCAATATGTTCTTTTAAAATCATTCCCTCAAAACCGTTTCTGTAAGAACGTTTGCCGATAATATCGGGAATATTAACCCTATTATCTCCGCTTACACGTCTGTATTTATCAAGGAAATCGTCTTTTGTTCCCGTGTAAATCACACCACCGTTTAATATAAAAGTGATATAATCAGCGGTTTTTTCAAGGTCGGAAGTGATATGGGTTGAAAAAAGTACACTCCTTGTTTCGTCACAAACAAATTCCCTTAAAATATCGCAAATTTCATCTCTCGCCAATACATCCAAACCACTTGTAGGCTCGTCTAAAATGAGGAATTTTGCATTATGCGAAAATGCAATTGCCAATTGTAATTTCATTTTCATTCCTCTTGAAAGGTCGACTATCTTTTTTTCTTTGTCAAGATTAAATTTTTTCAGATATTTTTTGAATGAAATGCTGTCCCAATCCTCATAAAAAGGAGCAACCATTTCTTCAACGCTTTTTATTCTTGCAAATTGAGGATAAAAAGGGTTATCCATAACAACGCCTGTTTCATTGTTGTCAATAGTTTTTATTGTGCCGCTTTCTGTTTTAACCGCACCCAAAATCGCTTTAATAGTAGTTGTTTTTCCTGCTCCGTTAGGTCCCACAAACCCCATTATATACCCTCTCGGCAACGAAAAACTGACATTTTTCAGTTCAAAACTATCGTATTTCTTGCAGATATTATCTATCTCTAAAATGTTATTCATTATTATCCTCCCACAATACATTCAGTCTTTTAATTAACTCTTCTTTTTGTATTTTTTCAGATTTTGCAGTAGTTATCGCCAAAAGCAAAGCATTTTCAATTTTGTGCATAGTATTTTCCAGAGCAAGTTCTTTGTTCCTCGGCAAAACATAAGTGCCTTTACCTTGAACGTTGGTAACAAACCCCTCTTGCTCCAAGTCGGAATATGCACGATTAGTAGTAATAACGCTGATTTTTAAATCCTTTGCAAGCCCTCTGATTGAAGGTAAAAGTTCATCCTCCTTGATTTCTCCCGAGAATATCGCCTCTTTAATCTGATTTTTAATCTGCTCATAAATCGGCACTCCCGAACGGTTGGAAATTATTATTTTCATATTTCACCTTCTTAATTTGTCAACATATAAACACTATATACATTATAAACATATTAACACTATAGTCAACATATTTTTTAAAATTCGTCAATTTGCACAAAAAAGCTGTTAAAAATTTGTATGTTAAAATATTGGATTTTTATTTACTCTTTTGGCTGTATCTGCATTAATGTAAGTAAAATATTTCATTTTAATTTTAGATATTTTTTCTTTATTTGATAATATATAGATTTAATTTTACTTAAAAAACAAAATTAAAAATAAATATTAATTTTTTTTGTACAAAATGAACATACTAAATAAAAAATTAAGTTGAAGTAAACTTTTTCTGAACGCTTAAAATATTTTTTAAATTTTATTGATTTTAAAAAAAAATAGGAATATACTTAGACAGCGTTACAAATTAAAAAAAATTAACAAGGAGGTTAATAAAAAACCAGCAAGGAGAAATACTATGAACTTCAAGAATATGGACATAAAGAAAAGGTTACTAACCAGCTTTATCGTTGTAGCCATTATTGCGGCAATTGTCGGAGGAATCGGCATTTTTGCAAGTGTTTCTTTGGGCAATTCCGGAGAATTACAAAATGCCCGTACAGACGAGGCAATTGATGCCGCAAGAGTTAACAGACTGACTAACGAACAGCGTGCTTTTTTGCGTGGTTATGCTATTCACATAACATCTTCATATCTTCCCGAACTTAGAGAAGCTGAACTTAAGGAAGCTGAAACTCAACTTACCCATATTGAAGAAACAGCAGCTGAAGCAGAAGAGTACTTAGAAGATATAAAAAGATTGGCAAAATCTCCGAAAGTAAAAGAAGCACTTGAAATTGTGGAAGAAAAACGTGCTGTTTATGCTACCACAAAAGAAAAGTTTATTAATATGATTAATGAAACCAAAGAACTCGACCCCGAAACTTCTCTTCCTCTTGTAGTTGACGCTATGAATTTTCTTCGTGACCCTCTTGATGAGTACACAAATTCTCTTATTGAATTGACAGAAGTAATAAACACTTTGACTGATGAACAGGCTGAAAGTATGCAAAATCTGACTACAACTGTTCTCGCCATTCTTATCTTTATAATTATTGTTGCCGTTATTGTCGCAATTGCTTTGGGAAATTATATTGCAAAACTAATTTCCGTTCCTGTTCTGTATGTTTCCGGAATTCTCTCTGCAATGGGAAAAGACGGTCGTGTTCAATATACTTCGCAAGAATGGGATGAATGTAACAGATTGGCTGCAGGTAAAGACGAGCTTGCAGAATGTTGTGAAAATCTCGGTCTTGCGGCAAAACATTTCGGAGAACTTTCGGAAACACTTATGACTGTTTCTAAAGGTGATTTAACTCCTCTTGCTCATAGTTTGGGTAACGATGATATTATTGCAAATGCAACAATTGAAATTCTCAATAATCTTAACAGAATGTTCAGCGATATCAGTACTGCAACCAATGAAGTAAACGCAGGTGCAGGTCAAATTTCAAATGCCTCCGAAGCTCTTTCGCAAGGTGCAACCGAACAGGCAAGCTCTGTTGAAGAATTAGCCTCAACTATTAATAATATCAGCGAGGCTGTTAAAAAATCTGCTGAAAATGCAAAAACAGCAAGTGAAATTGCCGGTAATACAGGCGATATTATGGGTACTGCAAATAAAAAGATGGAAGAAATGGTTTCTGCAATGGAAAATATTTCGACCGCAAGCCACGAAATTTCAAAGATTATTAAAACTATCGAAGATATTGCATTCCAAAC
>JAISIJ010000244.1 GCA_031262245.1 Oscillospiraceae bacterium
AAATCAACAAATTAGGGGTACAATGTAAGTATTGACATTGTTTTGAATAAATTATCAGTGTAACGCTTTTCGGGCGTTGCAAAGGAGAGCCCTTATGAATGAGGTAAGCAAAAAAGCCCATGAAATAATCATAAAATACATTTACGAATATAGTGAACTGAAAAATTTACCGGAAATGTCCGCTATTGCAACGACAATTATTCCAAAAGCACTTATTAAACGAGTAATCTTATGTATAAAAGAATACGGTACAGGTAAAAGTTTCAGTACAGAAGGTTTTATAAATTTTAGGCTTGGCACGACAAAAAAGGCAATCGACTATTATTGTAAAAAAATCCTGAATGAGTGCATGGCACGTGAAAGATACTTTAATCTTCTTGACGATTTGCGTGATTTAGCAGAAAATTCACCGAGAAAAACAAAAGCAATATATATATCTTCAAGAGCGGCAAGCGCAGATTCGGGAGCCGTTTTATGGGCAATTTTTGATTATATGCCTGAAGAAATCATGATTGAAATTGACGATGATTTTAAAAATTATAAATTCCTTAATTCAGCACAGTATATTTTCGGCGAACATATGAGGATTTTAAAAAGAAAAAGCTCTCAGGCTATGTCAAAAGTATAAAACAAAAATCCCATTGTCCATATTGAACAATGGGATTTTTGTTTTTTTATTGTATATAATCTTCAGGGTACAAACCCATCAGTATGTCTTCTGCATACGAATTATAGTAGTAGAAGTTCTCATCTTTAATATTTTTATCATCCAATGCAAAAACATCGCTTGGGTCATATTGATAACTTTCCGCAGGAATATTAAGTACCTGTGCCCATATTTCCTTTAATATTGTTATAGGTGACTTATCAGAACCACCGAATATTTTTCCCCAGACACTCTTTACTACTTTTGTAACAAGCCATGATTCTTCAAATGTACTAATCGGTGTAGAAGAAAAAGCAGTTATCAATTTTTTTACAAAGTTTCTTCTTCCTTCCGGAATACTTTCAAGATTCGTTTCATCATATTTATACGTATCTTTAGCACCAACTTGTCTTATTTGAGCAATAGCTGCGTTCGAATCTTTTCCTTCTTTTTCATGCCTAATATCATATAAAAAGTCAAAAATTCTCATTGATACTTCAGTAAATATTAATGTATTATTTCTTTCAACTAAACGCTCAGGCTTTTCAAATTTAAACGTAAAACTGACTCCGGGATAATCGGGAAGATGACCAACCATTTGGTGTCCGGCAGCCGAAATACGTTTTGTTACTCCATAAACACCAGACTGCTGCATAATATAATCCACTATATATTTATCGGTTGTAGGAACTTCACTTCCATCTTTAGTATACTTTACATCTGATACTTCAGCAATATTACAATCTTCATTAAAGCCTGAAAATTCAGCATGCGCATAAGTATCAGCAAATATATGAAGTAACATGCCTATATGCATAAGAGCTCTTTTTTTAGTAGTGCTATTAGAGCTTAAATACTCTTTCTTTGCATTTTCCAAATACTTTGAGATTAACGAATCATCCCCGATTATTGCCGGCTTTGTAAATCTGCCTTCTTTAGTGTTTGCTGCTTCGCTGTCATGCGCAATAAAATGAAATGGTGCGACTGATGTTTTTTGGCAAAATTCCTTTGCACATTCCGATAAGCTAAATCCTGTTGAAATTCTTCTGAAATTAGGAACGATACTTCCATTTTCCTCAAAATATTTGTCTACTTTTTGCTTGGATGGCATCTTGTATGTGCCATGCTTTGCATTATACTCTCTCATAAGTTTTGCTGTTATATATTCTCTTTTTTCTTCTTCCGTTAGTATCAGTTTAGAATTTTGTTTATCTATAATCTCTTGCGGAATAGTATTATACCTACCCACATCACCAGGATTATAGTCGTCAACATATTCCGAAAATGTAGCTATTGTTTGCGCGTCCTCTTCTGAAAAGCCGCTTGCAAGAGCAATAGTTTTTACTGCATAGTAATGAAAATCTATGTTCATTTTTAACCGCTCCTCTTAATTTGGTCTTTAATTTGTTTTTGATTTTAGCATTAAAAATAAAAGAAATCCCGAAATATTTATTGACTTTTTTCTAAGAAATGATGATACATTCAACAGTATTCATTGTAAAAGAAAGGCTTGTTCCGCCGTAACTTATAAACGGCATCTATATGCCCGTAACAGGAATTATGTCAAAAATATAAAACAAAATTCCCATTGTCCATATTGAACAATGGGAATTTTGACTTTTTTTATTCTTTATAATCTTCAGGATACAAACCCATAAGTATGTCTTCTGCATAAGAATTATAGTAGTAGAAGTTCTCGTCTTCAATATCTTTATTGTCCACTGCAAAAACGTTGTTTGCGTTGTATTGATATCTTTCCACTGGATAATCTTCCTTAGGATTCTTAGGATTATTAAGTACATCTGCCCATAGATTCTTTAATATTGCTATAGCTGATGTATCAGGAGTACCGGTTATTTTTCCCCATACACCCTTTATTATTTTTGTAACAAGCCATGATTCTTCAAATGTATTAATCGGTGTATTATAAAAAGCATATTTCAATTTATTTATAAATTTCGTTCTTTCTTTTGGAATCTTTACCATATCTATTTTGTCATCATATTCATACGGATCTGTATATTCGGCTTGTCTTATTTTAGCAATATCTTTGTTCGGATCTTTTCCTTCTTTTTCATGCCTAATATCATATAAAAAATCAAAAATTCTCATTGATACTTCAATAAATATT
>JAISIJ010000377.1 GCA_031262245.1 Oscillospiraceae bacterium
TTATTCCTCCGTATTTTTTAATTCTCTGTTGAAAAAGAATTAAAACGGAGGACTTCTCGCCTTGGGGATATGTACCATAACTGCAAACCTCATCGGACTTAATTTTGGGTATGAAAAAAGCCCTCTGACAGAACCTGTCAAAGGGCTTTTTCGCAAAATAGTTTGGATTTATCGAAAATCACTTTCTACTTTGGCTTTCATATACTTAGCGGTTAAGTCGTTTGAATTATGCGTGTTTTTAAAAGTTTTTTGACGTATAGGTTCTGTATTTTAAATTTACTTCTATAAACATAAAGACTTCCTTGTCTGTGTTTTAAACTAACAAGGAAGTCTGCTGCAAGATTACTTTTTCTCAATTTTTGCGATACGCTCTTTGAGATTTGCGGGTTCTTTGGCTTGGTATGCACCAAACATAGAAGTTGCACTACAAGCGGATTTAGCACTTATAAGGCAGATTTTTGCAAGAACATCAGACATTGATTTTTTGAGATTTTTCATTTGAGTTTCTCCTCTTTATTATTTTAGCAACGATAATTAAAAATGAAGCATTTATAAACGAACATAATATCATCATCGCAAATATTAAACTTATATAAGACACAATATAACAGGCAACAAAACCAAGTATATTCAAGAATATGCATATCTTTCGGTTTTTTGATTTATGCTCGTTTGTAAGCGGTTTGTTGTAATGTTCAACGGGAGAAAAAAACAAAGCAATAATAAATGAAAAGAAAAAACAGGATACTAAAACTGCATTCTGACTATTAAAGTTATCGCCCATTGTTTTTAGAAAAATCATTACAGTAAGTAGTAATATAGTAGAAACACTTTTACACATTATATGGCTCTCTGCGTGATAACCACCTGAAAATTGCCTGTAACCGAAGAACACTATTAGATATAATATTGCTTGAGAAACTTGTCCGAAACATAAACCTACAATGATTGTAATAATTACATCTATCAAAGATGTTAAAAATGCTTCCGCACCATACTCGTATATGGCTCGGTCGCTTGCATTTATAGATTTGTTTTTACAGAAAAAATCGACCATTCGTATTACTATACTTTTCACTTGCATATCACCATATGTAATTTTAACATCACTTCTACCAAATTACAATATGCGTTACCCTTAAAGTCAATTTTCTTCCCTTAAGATAGATTTTTGTCCTATTTTAATATTTTTTTGTAATATTATGTATTTAGTGCACTTACATAATTTTCATTCAACAATAAAAAGCATCTAATTTTTCTTCTGACGACCTTTGACTTCCTACTTTTTTTATTTTAAAAAAATTTAATACAAATATTTCAATAAAAAGTTTATTTTTGTATATAGAATAAGATTAATTTACAAAATTATCGACTATTTATTTACAAATGAATCTAAATTGCTTTTAATTTTTTTATTTTGCACATTAATTTATTGAAAAATTTTGCATAATTTCTGTTTTTGAAAATTTTGTAGGAAGTCAAATTGACGACCCACTTGACAATGAGGAATGAAAATGATATAATATATATTGTATAAAACATAAAAGTATAGAGGAGGGTAATATGTATAAAATTTCCATATGCGACGACGATAGGGACTTTGTTGAAAATTTTTCCCTCATACTAAAGAATGAGTTTATTTCTTCTGGCGTTGATATAAGCATATTTCACTTTTATAATGGTATGGAATTGATAAAAAGTAGTGAAGATTTTGATATTATGTTCTTAGATATTGAAATGCCTGGATTTTCAGGTTTTGAAACGGCTGATAACCTTGTTGAAAAAATAAATCAGAACAATACGCTTCTTATTTTTTGTACCAATCACGATGGAACTGTTTATGATACTTACAAGTTTCACCCATTTTGGTTTTTACGCAAATCATTTCTTGATACCCAATTGTCGGAAGTTTTGAACGCAGCTATGACAGTATTAAAAAGCCAATCAAAGGAATTTGAGTTTTCCGTAGAAGGCTTACCTATTGTAATAAAAATGCAAAATATAATGTTTTTTGAAGTTAGTGAAAAGAAATTAAGATTGCACACAGAAAATAAAAGTTATTATTTTAATGGCACTTTAATTGGAGTTTGGAACAAAATTGACCAAGAATACTTTATAAGATGTCATAAAAATTATATCGTTAATTGTAATTTTATCCGTAGTATCGGTTTAAATGAAATTACATTATTATATAACCAAAAGTTACCTGTTTCAAAAAGAAGAGGAAAACAAATAAGAGAAGATTACCATAATTTTGTTTTCTATAGGGGGGGTAAAAAATGGTAATTTATACAGTGGAGATTTTGGCTTGTTTTATTGAATGCGTTATAACAATATTTTTTCTTCATAAGTATTTTAATGAAGTAGTAAAGTATTCATTAGTAAAAAGTATAGGATTTTTATTTATACTTTTATCCGCAGATATTCTATTAAGTGTAATTTCAGAATATGAAATGCTTGCGATTCTGTATTCTTTAATTAGTTTTATATATACTTTATCCTTTAGCTTAAAAAACATTAAAACTAAAATTATTAT
>JAISIJ010000295.1 GCA_031262245.1 Oscillospiraceae bacterium
TGTAACAATCCCCGCATCAGTTACAAATTTTGGGTGGTGGGTATTTTGGAGTTGCGAGAAACTCACAGTTTATGGGTATGAAAATTCTGCTATTGAACAATATGTTCAGGCAGGAAATAATAATGTTAAAATAAACTTTTCCATATTAGGCGAACCAACAACTTCATTAACAACTACTGTTCCCACTACGGTAACAAGCACCACTTCTGATTCTGTAACAAGCACTACTTCTACTTCTGCAACTACTACTTCATATGTAACAAGTACCACTTCTACTTCCGTAACAAGTACTATTCCCTCTTCTATAACAACCACTTCAAATACAACAAGCATCAGCACTACCGTAACAACATCAAGGACCGGAGCAACTACCACTGTAATAACAACGACTACCGATATTTCTATTGAAGATTCAAAAAGAATTGTATTCGGTAAAGATAATTTTAGTTTTGAAAATGTTACCGGTACCGAATATTTTAATACTGGTTATGGTATTGGCTCACAGTACCTTGAAATTATAGACGATGACCTGAATACTATTGAAAATCTCGTAACAAAATATCAAACAGCAGACAAAGGTCATTGTTTTGGGATGGCGTCATTTGTTGCGTTAGCCAAGTCTAAAAATTTAGATGTAGAATATTTTCAAGAAGGAGCAGAAAATGTCTGGGATTTAAAAATTCCTAAAGAAAATCCTAATCTCGAATATACAATTAATTATTTTCACCTTTTACAATATATTAATAATGATTATACATCGTATTTTCATGCATCAATACGAGAACTCCAGAGAGATAAAGAGGAAAGAATAATACAAAAATTAACTGAAACTAAATTGCCGTCAATATTAACTTTCACTTGTGCTAAATTTACACATGAAGTAACTGTATTTGATTTAACTGAAGATGAAAACGGAGATTACGTTATATCAGCAGCTGACCCTAATAACAATGAAACTGTCTTAACAATAACAATATCAAAAGATTTTAGTAATGTTACCACCAGTAATAAATCATATAATAATGGTTTAAAATTATATAATGTTTTAACATTAGATGATCCTAAAATTAAAGAAATTGATGGGTTTCTAAATTTTCAAGAAATATTAGAAAATGGTAATAAAAATGTTGTTAACAGAAATTACAGTTCTGGTATGAGTTTAATCAATTTGGAAGAGACTTCTAATACTGAAAGTTCCTCAACAGATTCATCAGATGACGAACTGGATATATCTTTTTTAGAAACTAATTATACAAAATTTATTATAGTAAAATGTGATAGTAATGGTAAAGAAATAGGTAGAAGTTTTGTTGATTTTAATAACAATGATTTAATAGTGGAGGGAGATATTGAAATATATGGTATTCCAACAAATGAAATGGGATACGATTTAGAACTTCTATGGTTTGTTCCAACACTAAAAAAAGAAATATATTTTGACGGAAAAACAACTAATCAAAAAGAAAGAGTTGAATATTACAAAATAATCCCCGAGGCTTTCGATTTGTCTTCTGGAAAACAAATTAACGAATATAAGACTACATTAACATATAATAAAGCTGTTGATGGATTTATGTCTGATATTAGTTTAGACAAAAACAGTATTGTTAATATACGATATAATGGGGAAATGTGGACTGAAAATATTCAAATCGGGAACTCGTTACAGTATATGTCATTGGTTACGAATTATGTTACTGATGATTCTGATGCATACAGAGTTGATGTTTTCGGTGATTTAAACAAATGCACGTTCAAATTTAATGAAAAAACTCAAAATTACGAATTGAGTATATTAGAAGAAACTGATTTAACATTAATTGTTTCAAATTCTTTATATAAAAATAATATTTCCCTTCACAATGTTTCCGGAACACTCATAATAAAAAATATAGGTGATTATGAACTTTCTATTACAGATGATACAGGTAAAGAAACTCCTGTGCCTTTATTTACAAGGGGAGATATAGATGCTGATGATGAAATAACAATTACAGATTTAGTATCCTTGAAAAAAATAGTTCTCGGTAATAATTATGATACAAAAAATAGTTTAATACGTGCAGATATAAATAAAGATGAAAAAGTAAACGCTATTGATTTTGCAATCATAAAAAACACATTATTGTATAAGTAATTTAGAATGTTGACGTAAAAATTTAAATATAAAAAGTAAGACAACCACACGCCCATCCCAAAAGACAGGCGTGTGGTTGGTTATTCGTATTTTTCATTTTTCAGGTCGTTGATTTGTTGTTCGATTAATCCGGTAATAGTTTTCCCTTTGCTCAACATTCTTTTGGCGATTTGAAAGATTCCTTGCAATAAATTCGGTAAGATAAAATTTGCGGAAAAACTGCTCGTTTTTCCAGATTGTGTAATCGCAAAACGCAACACAATACGTGTTTTTGTATTCGCTGTAAACTTTCTGTTTATCCTGCTTTGCGAATAGGTCGGTCAGATACAGAACAATCCTTGAACGAAAATTCTCGTGCGTATTGTCAGAGTTATCGCCG
>JAISIJ010000349.1 GCA_031262245.1 Oscillospiraceae bacterium
ATTGCACGGTGCAGGCGTTGTATGCGGATTATCTGTCAAGAAAATAAATGTTGACACGATACGTATCGAACGTGGTTTTGCGTTGGATTCTGTCGGGGGAGAGATTGTCGTTTCCGAATCGGTAAATGTAAAATTAAGTGATTTAACCGGATTTGATGCAGATAACATTCCGAAACATTATTTTCTTTGTCTTGAATATGACGAATATGAAAGTGAACCGATTAGCGATTTATTTGCGTACAAAGGTGAAAAAGCTACACCTTTAAATTCCATTCAGAATAACTATGTTGCAGAAGATTACAAATTGTATTTGTCTTCGTCTGCTCCGACAGATATTATTTACGATGCCGATAAGAATACAGATATTTCGGGACTGTTAAATGATAAATCTTTCGGTGATTTTGTAAATCACGATAATAATAAAAATACTCCTATATACCTCGCACGTATTAATCTTGTAAAAGACAAAAACTCATATAAAATAACAACGATTAGCTTTCTGCCGTTTAATCAGTATGTTTTCGGCAATCGTGTTACAAATATTATTTCGGAAGTATCAAGTTATGAAAAACATCAGAAAACAGATGGATTTACCGATATTCTCGTAAATGAAAAAGCAAAAGCGGGAGAAATATTTTTTTCCTCGGATATTGTACACAAACTCGGTCCCGGAAATGTCAGTATCATTTTAGGTGTTGTAAATGATACTGATAATTCCGTTATTTTCGGCAGTTCCGATATACATTGGGATAATGATATAAACGTAAAAACAGCTGCAAAAGTAAATATAGACGACGGCACTTTTCAGATAGGTATATGCCTTACAAAACCTGTTAAAAAGCATAAAATAAGAATACAATGGACTGCTCTGAAAACACCTACCGAAAAAGAATATGAGATTAACAGAAAACAGTTGTTAATATATCCGAGTTTTTGCCGACTTACTTACGGTGAGAAGATACAATTCAAAGCAAAAAGTCAAACAGATGAAATTGTATGGAATGTTATAGGCAAAAACAGCGGAACAATTAGTTCAGACGGTGTTTATACAGCTCCTGAAAGTGAAGGCGTTTATGAGGTTGCGGTGAGTATGAAAAATCACCCCGAGATAGTTTCAGTTGCCTGTATAAGAGTTTGCAAAGAAGACTATAATGATTTTTATTGATTTTCATTAAAGAGGTTTTAAAATGACGTCTGATTTTACTGTAATATCAAAGATAAGTAATAAATTAGTCGAATTGCTCAGAGATAATCTTGTACCGGATATTATATCGAAAAGAAATGCCATAGCTTTGTGTACGCCGTATGAATATGAAGATATAGAAGTCGGAATTTTCCTTTATGATATATCCCGTGATGAAGAAATTCCTTTCGGAGGCAGAATCAACGAAGGCAATATACAGAAATATCCACCGGAAGTCGTCAAGCTATGCTATGCAATAACACCGTTTTTGAAATCCGATATACGTTATCTTGCACAAGAACAGCAGATTGTTATGGGCAAAATAATTCAGACTATGAATGACGGTTTTATTACAGATGATATTTGTGAAACGAATTTGAAATTACTATCTCTACCTTTCAGTGAAAAAAAAGATATTATAAGCGGCAAAAATAACAACTATACTATGTCGCTTTTTTATTGTGTTTCCAATGTACATATTGATTCTCTGCGTACAAAAGGAATTAAACGAGTGAATGAAATAATTTTTAAAACTGATTATATATAATCAATCAGTTTTTGTAAATCTTGTTGACATTGAATGAATTCAATGTCGGCGGTGATAGTCATTCCATTTTTCTTAATTAAAAATGGAATGACTATAAAACAAAACGGAGGTAAGTTTATGGGCAATTGTGTTTGTTGCGGAGCATTATTACAATGCAGTTTCGGTGTTGCACCATCACCGCTGATGGTTATTCCGCAAAATATGGTTTTGTGCGGAGCTATGCCCGCCGCAACTGTAATGGATTTTACTCCGACTAATATTATTACGTTCGGTCTTTGCCAAAGTATGTTAAACCCTACTGTAGCGGCGGCTACTGCCGCAGCTATGGGAGTGCTTACACCAATGCCCTGTCAGCCGCTTGTTATTGCACCTTGGACTCCCGGAAGTACTAAAACAATGATTGGAAATATGCCTGCACTTACAGATAATTCAAAAACCACTTGTGCGTTCGGTGGAACTATATCAATAAATTTTGCAGGTCAGGCAACCGTTCAGGTATCATAATTATGAACTATTTAACAGAAATTGCTGTGAAAACAATACAGGAATGTGCATATTCTCTAGGCGATGAATTTTTATTGAATACACCCTTGTGTGATGTTTTAAATATAAAAATCGGTGACATTGACTGTCATCCGCATTATTTTGAAATATTAAAGCAATTACCATCTGCCGATGTTTCGGAAAAATTACTTAATATGACTATTGCAGCTTATATTTTTCCGGAATTTGACAATAAACTTTTCAATATTTTCGGGTTCAGACTCAATATAAGGATAGTTAATGCTGTTTACGATATTCGTGAAGATTTTGATGTATGTTTTATTCTTTATGAAATCTTTTGCAAAATGTCTGAAATAGATTCGGAACAGTCACCTTTTTTAAGCGTAAATATGTATCTGACTAATCGTCTTTTTATGTATCTTAACGGCAAAGATTATGCAAAAGAGAAAAATAAAGAGCAATACGGTATAGTTTTGCGTGAATTTAATTTTAATATAGAAGATTTAAAAGTTTCACAAAAAATAAAAGATACGTTGTCGGAAATTTATAATTTCCGGAAA
>JAISIJ010000355.1 GCA_031262245.1 Oscillospiraceae bacterium
TTTACCCTCTATATCAGTTTATACAACTATTTTATTACAATCAGGACTGCTTTTCAAGTGAATTTAAGTTGTTTTTATTAAATTTACAAATTTTTAATAAATTATGACATAAAAAACACCTTGTAATTATTATGAAAGTGTGATATAATTAATAATATATAAATTTTAGGGGTTTAATATGGAAAGAAATAAACTGCAAAAGCTTTTAATGGGATATAACGCAAATCAAAATATGGGGATAAAAAGGCTTCTTGCAGCAATAAAAACTAATGAATATGATAAACTTGAACTGACCGTTATTTATGCTCAGATACTGGCTTTTTATTCTAAAAGCAGTAATACTCAGCAAATAATAAAATTATTTGAGCAATATAAAAAGCTTAATATTCTAACTGATTATGCAAACAGCATTGATATTTACAGTACTGTGGGTATTGCATACGGAAAATCAGACAAACACAAAGACGCAATTACTTACCTTAATGTATATGAAAGGCTTCTTACCGCTTATAAAAACGGTGAGATAAATACCCCTGACTTACAGTACCGCAAGCCGGTTTTTGTCGGTAACTTTGAAGTTGCCGCACTCGCTGCCCTTGTTCTTTCATATGATAAAACCGGAAACAGCGATGAAGCATTAAGAATCCATAAAATCAGAAAAAAGCTTATCACTCCCGGTTGGGATGAAACAATGCTCACCATTGGTATGATCGTTAAAAACGAAGAAAAGACGCTTGAACAGTGTCTCGAATCACTATCAAGCCTTAGGAAAAACGTAAAATGCGAACTTATCATTGTCGATACCGGTTCAACCGACAGAACTTTAGAAATTGCAGAGCAATATGCCGACGAGGTTCGTCATTTCAAATGGATAAACGATTTTTCCGCCGCCAGAAACGAATCCCTTCGCGATGCTAAGGGCGATTGGTTCATGTTTATTGACGGTGATGAGATATTTGAAAATACTGATGAAATAGAAGAGTTTTTCACCACGTCACAAAATATACATTATAATTTCGGTTCGTATATTCAAAGGAATTATTCATCCGAGACGGCGTATTCGGATTTTGCGGCACCGAGAATGTCACGCATTTTGGAAAACACAAAGTTCACCAAATCAATCCATGAATCGTTGCCCCTTACTCCGCCGGTTATATATTTCAAGGACTATGTTCACCACAGAGGGTATCAGGGGAAACAAATCCACAGGAAAAATTCGCGTAATATTTCAAGCTTGCATATAGAACACGCAAAGGACCCGAACAACATTCTCGTCGTGCTCCAGCTTTCCGAAGCATATATGACAGTAGATTATGCAGTAGCAAAAGAGTATCTTGAACTTGGTCTTAAGCTGTCGCAAGAGAAGAAAATTTTCATGATGGAAACGATTTTCCGTGCGATTATATGTTCTCTTTATGTTCGTCAGGACCAAACGCAGAAAGCTTATGATTATGCAAAAGAATCTTCAAAACTATATGATAACAAAAAAATAGATTTTTGCATAACGGCGGATATTTATGCTATATTAACTATTTCCGCAAGCAAACTCAAAAAAGACTTCAGCGAAATATCCGACGCTTTTGAAAAATTTTATAAAATTTATGATTTCTTTTCAAAGACTGATGTAGTATCAGCCGACAAAATGGTACACACGGCGATTTATATGCAAAGAGACCCGTCAAGCAGATTGATCGCAGGCTTTGTCAACGACTGTATTGATCACAACGAATTTATTAAAGCGGCAAAGTATGTAAAGCATATAGTAAAACCTGCAAAAAGTGTTAATTTTACGGACAGCGTTAGTTATATCAAACCTTATTTCATCATAATGTTTGAACTTAACGATTATTCGGATTTATCGGAACTCATCAGGGAAGTAGTCGAATCCGATACGACAGATGATGTGCGGATATTCTTTTATCGCAGGCTTTTAGCACAAATTACAATTCTAAAAAAGCAGACAGAGATCGAAAGATCCGAAGACTCGGAAAACGACGAAAAACTTTCGGATAATGAGAATAAAGCACCCGAATATATTTTCGACGGCAATATAATCAACCGCGATTATATTAAAATCCTCAAAGAAAGCATTGACGCACAGAAAGAAGGAACAGTACAGGAAGATTTCCGTGCACTCGCTTTAGCGTTAGACAAATTCTATAACCACGGCGGAATGACCGATGAAGAAATTGCCGAAAATTATTCGACTGTTGAGAAAATAACGCCGGTTTGTTCGGATATTTTCCCGCTGCTCGCACTTTTCGGACACAACCTTGACGTTATTGCGGACAAACTTGATGATGAATTAATCTATGCCGTGCCCGAAAAAATCGTTATATACGGCGGAGTAATTGCAGACATAATAACCGATTACACCTCGAAAATTGATCTTGAAAAAATCAGTCAACGTCAGCAACTTCTGCTTTTGAACCTTTGCCTGTCAATTCTTTATTCGTTAAAAGAAGACTCGAAATTTGACCCCGAAACCATTGCAAATATTATCAGCACCATTTCTGCTTGTTATCTCGAAACGGTTTATAAACCGGAGGTGATAAATGAAGCGAATATCGAACATATGATATTGCCGTTACAGCTTGGTTTTTATA
>JAISIJ010000420.1 GCA_031262245.1 Oscillospiraceae bacterium
AGAATGCAGAACAGCAGAAGTTGATTGAAGCTAAATCGAGAAACAAGTTTTGGGAAGAACAGAGAGCGAAACAGAAAAAGAGAGAAGAGCAAGAGAGAAAAGATAAACAACAGGGTTAATTTACGGGAGTCCGCTGATGCGGACTCTTTGTTTTGGCAGACAAACGCAGTAACGACACAATGAGTAATGCAGGGGGCGGGATTATGTTAAGTTATGGTGAATATTTGGATATTGGGCTAAATAAATATCAGGGGTTTAATATTGAAACAGGCGATTTGAGTATTGCCGAAAAAGCGGATTTATTGGGGAAATTAGATAAAATATCTTTTTTGGGTGATTGCGGGATTGAAGAAGATACTTTTGATTTTTTTACTGATAATCAGGAAATTATGGAGAATGCAGCTTTTGAAGATAATGTTAAAAACATTGTTGAAAATGTTGTTGAAGAAAGTGCAGAAAATAGCGAAAACACAGAGGATTTTGAAGAGATAGATTTTGATATTTTCACAGGTGATAGTGAGAATGATAAGCAGGCAGGAGATTTTGATATTTTTACAGGCGATAGCGAGAATGATAAGCAGGCGAAAGATTTTGATATGGTGGGGCTTGAGGATAAAATTAACATTAAAGAAAATTCCGAAACCTCCAAAGATACTGAAAATTTTGCAGATTTAGATTTAGATAATTTGCCAGTTGAAAAGAAGGGTGAAGAAGAGGATGAGGATGATTGGTTATCGGATATTTTCGGTGACAATGAGGAAGATAAAGAGGAAAAAGAGGATTTTTCACCTATACGGTGGGATTATCCGAGGCAGGCTGTTGAAAAGAAGATTGATTATAGTAAATTGGGTGATAGTATTGTTGAGGAGCTTACGGGTGTTAAAAAAGAGGAAGAAAACGAGGTAAGCGAGGAATATTCGGCGGTTGAAACTGTTGATGAGGGGTTAGATTTCGGAAATATTGAAGAGGATTACAACGATAATGATTGGGATGAATTTGCGGAAGAAAAGCCTGTTGTGAGAAAAGCTGATAACAGGGAGTTTGAGGAAAGAGTAGCCGATGCAATTACATTTACGGCGAAAAAAGCGTTTAGTGTGCTTGCAAAAGGTGGTAAAAAGGTTTGGGAAAAAGCAACAGCGGTGAATGAGGGGTTGGCAGAATAGGGAAAGTGCTTAGATGACTAAGCACTTTGTTATTTATCAAGAAATCCTCAATTTATTCAATTGTACTTTTCAAGAGATTTAAATTAAAGTTCAACTGATATAACGAATTTCTTTCTGGTCGGTCCATACATAAACCTTGCAATTCGGAAAGAGTTTTTTAAAATCATTTGTGAAATTCTCGCTATATGAACTCAAACGTAAAAATTTCAAATCTTTGCAATTTTTAAACTCATCACTATTTGAAACATAATCACTAATAGCTAAGGATTCTACATTGGAAAAACGTTCTGATATTTCTTTTGGGGAGAACCCGTTACAGAAAATAAAATTAAACTTATCCGCATAGAAAATTTTATTCGCCTCATCATAATTGGATATTTTAAAAAATTTTTCTTTTGAGCTTGAACGCCAATATATTGTTATTTTGTAGTCTGAAAAATTTTCTTTATCTATATTTTCTTCAATATCAGATTTAATGTTTTCTATTAGTGTCAAAACTTCTTGCCTTGATTTCATCCCTAAAATTTTTTTTGGTCTGATGTTAATAGTAATAATTTTTTCTTTTTTATTATATTCAGAAACATAAATTTGGGTTTTATCAAGCAAAGTAGTATTTTTTATAATTTTGTTTACTCGAAACATATCAATCAAATCAAATCGAATAATTAAAATTAAAAATAATAGCAAAGAAATACATAAAATTTTAAAGATTTTGCTTTTTAGTAGTTTAGTGATATTCATCATTTTACCTTTATTGAAAGTATATTATTAAAAATGTAATCATTCAATCCATTTTTAATAAAATCAATATACTCATCATAATCTATATAATTTTTTTCACCCCAAGTGGAAATTTCCAACATTGTCCGTTTTTTCACATTGTCCTCAATAACTCCAGTAATAGTAATATAATGTCCTTTAACAGAATTATCAGCAATTATAAAATCATATGGATTATTTGAAGTTTCATCACTTTTATAAAAAACCACCCCTTCATCTAAACTTGGACCGATAGAGATAGGTACTGGAATATCCCCAGATATCTGTTTTTTAATATTTTTTAAGATATCCTTACTTGTTCGCCATTTAATATCCAATTCATTTTTCCCGGCAGTATCATAACTCTTTAGTCCATCGGACATTGAAACTCCATTTAGTCCTGTTGCTCTTGGTAGTGGGAAGTAAGTTGCATTTAATGCAAGAATATAATTTATATAAGAATAAAAATCTATCGAGCCATCAGCATTTAAGTCTATTAAATCAGAAAACATAGTTGATTCAATTTTACCAGTTTGAGTTAAATATAAGATTGTATCTCCCACGGCAATTAAACCGCAACCAGCTTCCTCAATTACATATTCCGGCCAAAAATAGGAGCTTTCATTTTCTTCTTCTGCATCAGTTAAAAACCAACCTTGATTGCCTCCAAAAGAATATGAAGTTCCATCAAGATTAACCCAATTTTGCGAGGAATCATTTAATATTCTAACGTAATCTTTGTTAGTTAAATTATATAATTTTACTTCGTTTTTTCTTGGATTAGAGTTCCATACATAAGATTCATCATAATCATTATATTTATCTCCGTCAGTATCTTTAATGCAAGGATTAGAAATTACAAGAGACCATAGTCTATACGTTCCGTCTGATTTTTGTTTATAAGATATCCTAACCTCTTCCCCATCTTCCAGACCATCACCGTCAGAATCTTTGTTGTTAGGGTCATTCCAAGAAAGTTGAACCGCACCATCATAATCTGTTAAAGAAACGCCGCAACCGTCTGTTAATGTTCTCGCATTGATACATTGCTCGTAATAATCTGATAAATCGTCCCCATCAGTATCTACTTTTAAATCAATATTATCCCATTCACAGAGAATACCAATCGTAGAAAGATAATTTGTATTATAATTTATATGATATAAATTACGACCCATTGCACATAAAGAAAAATTATCACTAATCAATTGTGGGGAACCGCCATAATATTGAAAATTTAAGGTTTCAATGGCAGCTTCATTTGTGACCCAACTCCAATTTGTACCATTCCAGATTCCACCTAACCAATAATGGTTTAAAGGTCTGTTTTCTTCAAGAAAATCTTTTTCGGCATTGGAAGTTATTGTAGCTAAATGTCCACCCATACTTTCACAATATGCTTTTGCTTGTTCCCACGTTTTGCCATTTACAGACGTATAGATAAACAAATATGCGTGTCCATTAAACATAATTGCATTACTGAGAGCATCTTCTTTATTTGCAGGTAACGTAGAAGTGGTTCCTGTATTTTTGGATAAATCACCTATGGAATTCGGTAATTCAGGAAGATTCAAAGTTTCAGTCCAAAACTCTACAAAATCTGAATAACCGGGTGTTTTGTTGTTTAGAAAGACTTCATTGTCATTAACAACGTCAATAGTAAAACTCTCAAAACATTTTGCGGGTAATGATATATCAAGAGTAACAGAAACTAAGCTTCGGGATGATTGTGCCGTTTTTGTCAACGGAAAATTTCTTTCACCATCCGCTGTTCCGTCTGTTGTAGAATTATTAGGGTTAAGTTCTAACTCTATTTCTAATCCGTCCGAAACGTCATCATCATCGCTATCAGGCACAAGTGGGTTTGTGCCGTAAATGCTTATTTCTTCTGCATCAGTAAGACCATCATCGTCCGTATCGGGTTCAAACGGGTCGGTTTCAAATTCGTACTCTTGAATATTTGTGAGATTATCCCCATCAAAATCCTCATTAGCATCGGAAATACCGTTATCATCAGTATCAGGTAATAAAGGCGAAGTTTCGAGTATCATTACTTCATAACCATCCGGCAAAGCATCCCCATCAGTATCAGGAATATCGGGGTCGGAATCAAAATATTCTATTTCATAATAGTCAGGAATATCATCTCCGTCAGTATCCGTAATAGTGTCAATATTAGGGTCTGTTATTTCTCCATCAGAAGGTATATTTGTTGTATCTTGTTCCAAAGGTTCATTTTTCACAACAAGTTCAGTAGCTGAGAAACTTTCAATTTGCGGATTTTCCACATTACTACCGCTTATTTGCAGAGTATAACTGCTATTCGGAGGTATATTTATGAAAATTCCTGTATCAAATTTCGAGGTAATTGTATAGGAATTCTCACCTAAATCTATTATATCATAGCCCCAGTTAGAAAGCAAGGAAAAGTTTGTATTAATAGTAATTTCAGGCATACAAATTTGATTATCGGTAGTATTTGTAAGTATTAGTTGTCCACCGAAAGTATCATAAGCATCGTAAATATTTGCAAGTTCGATAGTTAAACCTTCTGTTATTTCTTGCCTGCTCTGAATCATATCAACGCTGTTTGGGAAGTAATTACTTTCTGCATCCACAAGAGTGTAACCAAAATTAGTGCTTGAATTTGGTGTAATTTCTCCGAAATTATCAGAACTGTGTGCAACATAGCTGAAATAATCATTTTCTTTAACTTCGGCATTGTAGATACTTTCAACTTCACCACCGAAATCATAAAACAACGATCAGTTACCGATTGGCTCTGTACCTATATTTGTAACGGTTACACTAATCATTTGGTTATCATCCCACGCTGAGGTTATGCTGTAATCAACTTCATAATTTTCACCGATATAAATACGCTGTGTATCACTTATAACTTCCATATTATAAGGTGTAGGTGAGGGAGTTGCTTCTTCATCAGCACTTGCGAAAAACGCTGTGGTTGCTGTACAAGTTGCTAAAACTGTCAAACTCGTAAGCGTTGCAAATAAACGCTTGAATAAAGATTTCTTATTCATTGTTATTTCTCCTGTATTTTAATTTTAGTGTTGTGCGTATCTCCCTTCAAAAGGGTTATTTACGAGATATGCACGTTAATTTTTTAATCCTTTTTCAGAGATTTTACCCGCTAAGGCGAGTGGCTCCTGATTACTACTATTTTATGATTCCTATTAACTGTTTGGGGTTTATTACCACCACATTTAGGGTGGTATAAATCCGCTATAAGTTTTCTCATTTTAAAACTCCTTTCTTTGTTATTTCGCAGTAAACACGGTATTTTCTCCTAACCCAAAGTAATAATTTCCTTTCTTTTGGGTATATGGGATAATTGTATAGGTTTCCCCGCTTTCGATTGTGTTGTTTGTAATAGTAACTCCACCGGTCCAGTTAGAGGTGCGGGAGCTTACAAAATCGGACATTGAGGTGTATTCTTCAAGATTTTTGTAGCTAATGTCGGAATAATCACCTTTGAGAAGAACATAGCCTAACGCACCGTTTGCTGTGCCAGTGCGAGAAAGGCGGAATTTTATAGTATTTGCGGTAATTTTCTTAATTGTGGTTTCGAGTGTAATATCGGGGGTTGTGAACGTGATGTTTTCGCCCATACCGAAATGGTAGTATTTCATTTTAACGATAAAGGGAACGATGGTGTAGGTTTGGTTTTTCTCGAGGTAGGTTTGGGTTAAATTGCAATTTTTCTGCCATTTTGAGATTTGATAAGATACAAAATCGGGGTGATTTTTCATATCGGATATTGAAGATGTTGAGAAATCGGTTTCGGAATAATCACCTTTCAGCAGAACGAATGACGAGCGCCTTTTGCTTCACCTGCGGTTCTTTCGAGATAGATTTTTGCGGTTGTAGGGGTTACGGATTTTATTGTAACGGAGAGTTTTGTGGGGTTTGTGATAATTGGGGTATCATCTAATGCAACGAAAGGGATGTTATTTTGATTAGCATAGGTTTCAGCAAAAGAAGCAGAATAACCATATATTTTAAAATTATAACTCTTTTGAAATGCCCATACATTTATTTCGCTTACGCTTTTCGGAATAGTTATTGCTTCTAAACTTGTGCAATTGTTGAATACAAAAGCGTTAATTGTGCTGATGTTATTCGGTAGTATAATTGAAACTAACCCTGTACAATCGGAAAAAGCACTTTGTTCAATTTCACGTACACTATTAGGGATAGAAATGTTAGTTAAATTTTTACAATTTATAAAAGCCTCTGCACCTATTTTAACTATTCCATTTGGAAATTTTATCGAAGATAATTTCGCACATCCACTAAAAGTATTGAATGAGATTTCCTTTACTTCGGCAGGTATAGTTACTGATGTTAAACTTTCGCAATACGCAAAAGCACTACTTCCAATCGCAGTTACAGATTTCGGTATTGCGATAGACGTTAAGCCAGTACAACTTTCAAAAACAGCATCTTCAATTGAAGTTACAGTGCTGGGAATATCTATTGTTGTTAGTGAGGAGCAATTTCTAAATAAAGCAAGGGGTAAGGTTGTAATGTTTTTGGGTAGTGTTATATTGGTAAGATTTGTACACCCCTCAAAGGCACATTGCTCAATTGAGTTTACAGTATCGGGAATATCTATTGTTGTTAGTGAAGAACAATATCTGAATAAAGCAAAAGGAATTGTTGTTATATTTTGCGGCAGAGTAAAACCATACATATTAAGAGTACTGCTTGCTATTTCTGTTTCGTTGCCAAGTTCTAAGCGTTGCTTAGTGTGTTTAATATCAGGCATTACTTTTAATTCCTTGTTTTTTTATATTTTTTGAAGTTTCGATACAAGTTTCTGTATAATTTCAGTAGGGATATTTATTTGTTCACAAGTAGTTTTTATTTCTGAAAGTGAGAAAGAGCGGGTAGATATTTTTTGTGAAACAGGGGTATTTTCCGTAGGTGTTCTCTCTGAAACGGGAGGATTTTCAGTAGATATTTCTTGTGAAACAGGGGTATTTCCAGTAAGTTTTCCCTCTGAAATGTTCTTCTCAGTTCCCTTTTCGGGAATATTTTCAGCCGTGGGCGAACGTTCCTTGGGAATAATTGCTTGATTTAGCTTTTTAACTTCCTTGTGGGAGATATTTTCGGCAGGTTGTTGCATAATTTTTTCCTGTTCGGTAGGGTTAAGCTTGGCAATTTCGTGGGCGGTGGAAATTGAGATAGTGTTATCTGATATAGCTTTTTTCACGATAGGTGTGGCATTTTTGCGAATATTTTCGATTTTAGCGGCTTGACCCTCGGAGATGTGGAGTTCTTTTGAGAGCATTTCACGCAAACGCCCTGAGGTTTTCTCGGAATTTTTCTTGCGTTCGAGGATTTGTCGGAGTTGAAAGTAGCTTTGGTAGAGTTCAGAATCGGATAGTTTGCGGTTGGTGAGGTTTGACATAATGAGGGCATAGTTTTCATCATCGGGGGTTGAATATTGTTCAACTAAGCAAGGAATTAAGTTAGAATACCCTTGTGTTTCGGTGAGAAATTTAATGGCTTCACGGCGTTTATGCCCGCTTATTACAGTATAGGTGTCGTTGAGATTATCCTTGACAACAAGATTGTGTTTCAAGCCTTGATTGAGAATATCCTCAGCGGGGAGTTCAACATCAGAGTTTGATATGCTGAAAAAGTTTTGAGGGTTTGGGAGGATTTTTTCGAGGGGTAACATTTTTATGCTATTGCTGAAATTGAGGGAGTTAATATTTTTCATATTTTGCAGCATAGTAGAGGTAAATTCTCTTTGTTTAGGCATAATTATCCTCCGTTGTTCCCTTGCTTTTAAGTTTTTCGATTTCTTCTTCGGATAGATTTAATAGTTGTTTTAGCGGCAACCCGAGCGATGGTAGAGCTGTATGAAAAGTTTCCCATATTTTCTGTATTTGGGGTATATCCTCTTCACACATATCTTGAATGTTAGCAAGAGATAGTTTTAATGAATCAAAATCGTTGCCGAAAGTTTCGATTAATTTTTGCAGTAGGTTCATTTCTTGGGGAGAGAGTTCAATATCTTCATCAGGTTCAAAATCAGCAAGTTCGGTTTTTATGCCGACAGTATTAGGATTTAGGGCATAAGAGGGGTATTGCTCGGAGAGAATATTAAATCTTGTCGGTAAAACACGAGGAGCACTCTCGGCGTTTTTATCTTGCATATTAGCTTTTTGAGAGTGAGTGTGAATATTTTGGTATTTCAGTTCGTGAGCGGCAATTTTTGAGAGAATTTCCTCGGCTAAATCTCCGTATTTGAGGGTGTTGCTGTTGTTGCAGTATTCAGAAGCCATTAAACCGAAATTAACGCTATTCATAATTGCGTAGCTGTGGTTAATAATGGTATTAAAAACTGTGTTGCCGGAAATATCTTTGAGTTGTTGCAGGATATTGTGGAGAATGGGGTTGTTGGGGTCGTGTTTGTTTACGAAAAATCCTAAGAAAACTGTTTCTTCATCATCTTCGTGAAACTCTTCACAGGCGGAAATTATCTGTTGTTCAACATTTTGTATGCCAGTTATTGAAAAATGGTTTAATTCAGTAGGTGTGAGGACGTAATCGCTTGTGGCTAAGAGGAAAGGCACTCTTTCCTCATCGGTTGGGGGTAAATCACGCAGAACGATTGTGCGTTGGAATTCACGTTCTATGATTTCAGAGTTGGTTAGGTTGGGATATTTCAAGCCGAAATCGGGCATTTTGAGAGCGAAAGTTTCTTTAATATCTGCAAGTTGAGGTTCGAAGTTTCGGGTAATGTAGATATTCTTGT
>JAISIJ010000403.1 GCA_031262245.1 Oscillospiraceae bacterium
CTTTGCGAGTTTCACCGCCTGCACGCGGTATTCCTCATCATACTTCTTTGACATTTTCCTGCTCCATTCATTTTACCACTTTGGCGGAAAAGTGTCAAGTTTTTTTAGAGGGGATCAAACTCTTTATATCTGTTTTTGCTTGCAATAAATGACCTAATATTTTCTTGCACCATAATAAGTCTCCTCCTCAATTTGCTCCATACCATGATTTTTGAGCTTCATACATTTTTGCGTATATCCCATTGCATCTTATTAACTCTTCGTGTGTCCCAATTTCAACCACCTTGCCTCGGTCAAAAACTATTATGCGATCTGCCATTGGCGCAAAGCCTAAACGATGTGAAATGAAAAGCACAGTTTTTTCATTGGATAATTTGTAAAGATATTTATACATATCTATTTCTGCTAGTGGATCCAAATATGCAGTAGGCTCATCCAAAATCCAAACTGGCGTCTTACTATTAGCTATTATTCTAGCGGCAGCAATTTTTTGTTCCTGTCCTTTTGATAATTCTATACCCTCATCCTCTAACTGCCCTAAGAATGTTTCGCTTTTATTAGGAAGGGTATTCACAAATTCCCCAATCCCAACTGTATCAAGTATGTCTGAAAGTTTTTCATAAGTAAGTTCTCCTTTTTCTCCAAATAAAATGTTGTTGCGAATAGAGGTTTGATACATAGTAAAGTCTTGACTCAATGATTGAACCATCTGTATCGGAGGTGGATTTTGTTTGGAATATTCTTGATTTCCAATAATCACATTACCATCAAATTCAGTCAATAACCCAAGCAGAATATTTGAAAAGGTAGTTTTACCGGATCCATTTTCGCCAACAATTGCAATCTTTTCACCGTTCTTTATTTCAATATTTAATTGATCAAGTGCCTTTATATCAGATTGTGGATAGCAGTAAGACACATTCACGAATTTTATGCCACTATTGTTTAAACTGTATTGCGAGCTTATTTGTACTTCGTTATAGTTCATTATTTCGTAATATTCATTTACAATTAATAAATCTTCAATACGATTGGAGATATAATAACTTAAAGCTTCTGACCTACCATACAGATTATCAAAAATAATCATTAGGGAAACAACAACTCCTACAGTAGTTATCCCATTAGTAATTTGAAAACTGAGATATAAATATGAAAATAATATTGTGATAACAAACAATAGCAAAGCTTTGGCTTCAGCAAAAATAGTATACCTATGTATCTTTAAATAACCTTTTTGTGCGTCAGTATATGCTTCTCTATACTTTTGAAATATAGACTCAAACAAACGCCCGGATTGATATTCCTGATGAGCAATTTTATCTTTAGGAAGTTGATCTAAATAATCACGTTTTTGATTTAGTTTTGTTATATCCACAAACATTTTATGTTTGGATTTTGACATTTTTGTCGCTATTATACCGCTAAAGAAAATTGATAATATAACAAGTACCGAAAATACGATATTAATTTTCATTAAATATATAATATAGAACGACATATAAAATAGTATTTCAACTATTTTTACAATTGAATCTATGGCAGTATTATATCCTCCAACAACCTTTTCGTTTACCCTGTTTAATTTTTCATAAACCATTGACGACTCATAATAATCATAATGAATAATGCCAAGTTTTTTCTTTATCTTAGAATTTAAATATTCATCAATTTGTGTGTTAAATCTTATTTTATAAATTGAATAATATTGCGCAACAAGATTAGTTGCTAGTAAAGATAATATGAATGGCATGGTTTTTATAATAATAGAAGAAATATCAAAAATTTCACCGCTAGAAACCTGTGTGGCTGTCAAGGTAATGTAATCAATAAATTTTAACAATATAAACCCATTCAATGATGATATGGCTAATAACATTATCATAAGAATACTTTTAAATGTTTGAAATAAAAACAAATCTTTAAGGACACGAAAGAGTATTTTAATAATGTTGGGGCTATTTTTTTTCATTATCTTCTCCTCCCTCCCAATTCAAATTATATGTAAAGTTCTTTTTGCGAATTGAATAATTTTGAATATAGCCCATCTTTGAGCAATAATTCTTCATGGCTTCCAGACTCGACAATAATTCCTTCATTCATCATTATAATTCTATCTGCTAATCTTGCAAATCCAATCCTATGAGAAATTAATATAGCAGTCCTATTTTTTAATACCGATTTAAAATGTTTTAACATTTCCATTTCTTTCATGGGATCAATTGAAGCCGTCGGCTCGTCCATTAACAACACACAATGATTTCCCATATATGTCCTTGCAAGAGCTATTTTTTGCCATTCACCGCCAGATAAATCAATTCCATCATTATAAAAGGCTTTTCCTAATTTTGTTTCTAGTCCAGTAGGTAATTTTTCTAATAACAAATCTCCATCAGCTTCTTGGAACGCTTTCTTAATATTGTCATCATTATATCGTTCTATATAACCGAATCCTATATTATCTTTTACTGAAAGCAAATATCGTGTAAAATCTTGATATGCTATACCAAACATGGGGGATACGTCATGACGGTTAGTTTTGTTTATATCTTCTCCATTAATGCATACGCTTCCTTCTGATGGTGGCAACAATCCTATCATTATTTTGCTTAATGTTGTTTTTCCACTACCATTATAACCAAGAATACTGACAACTTCCCCCTTAGCGATTGATAGAGAAATATTTTTTATTGCATATTGCTTTCCTGTCGGATATTTGTAACTTGCATTTTTAATTTCAAGTATTTTAAAATCAATATCTTTATTTGTACCTTTTATATCGCATTCTTCTGATCCGATATAATTTACGTAATGCTCAATATTTAAATAGTTTGTGTAAATATCTCCTAAAAGCGACTGTATTAAATCTTTGAACTGAGCGCTTGCAGCAGGGATAAAGTAATATAAAAATGTAAATGTACCAAAATCAATGTTCTTATTGAGTAATTGATAAAACAAAATAATTAAAAGGGTACTACTTAAAATATAATTCCATAATGAAATAAGAATTTGAATTTTTTGTTTATAAATATTAAATGCATTTCTCGTTGAATTTAGTTGTTTGAAAATAGCGATCCAGTTCTGATAAAAAAAGTCCTGTGCCCCAAATATTCGTATCTCTTTTGCATTGGCTTTAGATGAGAATATACTGCCATAGTAATTGGATTTTCTTTGTTCTCTTGTTAATTTATGTTCTAGTTCATATTGCGCTTTAGAAAATTTTTGAGCTGTTAATATTGTGAATAGTGAATCCAACCCAATTAACAGTAGTAGGATAGGAGAGTATGTAATTACTAACGGAATTTGTATAACTGCCAATACGAATACTTTTATATATATACCGTTGATTTCAAAAATTTGAAATGGAATATTTTCCAATCCCTGATAAACCTTATTTAGCTTATCATTAAATGTTGGGTCAAAAAAATTCTCTTGAGATTCATTATATAATCTTCTTGTTAAATACCTATTGAAAATAAACTTTACTTTAAAAATAAATTTATGGGCAAAAAACGAGTCAACATATTGGTATATTGATTTAAGATATTTGATGACTACATATATAACTAAAAAGCCTACTACTGCACTGAAAATAGAAAAATTTTCTAAGCTATTTATAAAAAGTTTTTGCGAATAGGCGGCTATAGTTGGCATGATTGAACCGAATATAGTAAATGCGCTATAAAGACATAAAACCCCTTTAGCATCAATCCATATTTTTCTAATGAGTCTAATATACTGTCTTAATAGCTTCATAAATTTAAGCCCTTTCCATATAAACTTGAAAGTTAATTTTATTTTTACGATATAATTCATAAATTGGCATTTCAAGTAGTTTATTGCAGGCTTGCTCGTATATTTGTTTTTCGTTGCTAAGATATAAATTACGTTGAGATATATCTAAAATGGATTTTATTGATTTTACGTCAGTAAGTTTGCGACAAAATGACGTATCTAAGAAATAACCTTGATTCAAAATAATAATTTGATTCAGTTCGCCAGAGTGGGCAAATAAACTCGGGGGGATATACGCTTCATATTTTTTTTCGGTAGTTCCGCCATTGATTAACGATATACCGCCAACAAAATTGTTATACTTATTTTTACTATCTTCTTTTAAATGGATGATTGAAGAACCGAATATGGTGTTGTTTTGAGGATTTATGACAACTTTATCTTCTGATATAAAATTATACAAGTTTGATTTAACCGCTTCTAATGCGAAGGTTGTTTTCCCTGACCCAGATTCCCCTAAAATCATAATTACATTATTATTTGATCTTTCGGAAATAGCTGATGCATGATAAACAAAATATCCATTATAAATCAAATGGCGTATAATATGATTACGTAATAAACTGGTTAAAAAAAGTCTTTTGTTTTTTTCAGAATATGAGGGGTGAATTTTTGCCGTTGTTATACCCTTTTCCATATTTGTAACAATGAATATTTTACCTTCGAAATAATATGATATATACAATCCATTCCAAGTACCATCAAATCCGGTTTTAGTTGATGGTAATATACGAGGGATGTTATTTGAAGTATCATCCATAAATGATGGTGTATTAATATATATCTCAATGGCTACTGCACCATCTTTTATCTCATTAAAAATTAAAGAGGATCCCAATCGTAAAAAATCAAAGATTTTTTCGTTGTTCCATTTAAAACAAATACCTCGTTGTATAGCATCATTCATGTTTATAAATACCTACTACCTTTCCTACGACATCTCTTTTAAAAACCGGATATCCCCATAAGCCTCCATTATCCGCTGCAGTAATAATAGCACTTTTTCGTCCTTTTGTAATTATATCAATTACCCTGTGCGCCATTGTTCTACCATTATAGTGTCGAAATACTACAATGTCATTGGTTGCAATATCGCTAAAATCATATGACACGTCAATTTCATCATCTTCATCTAAAAAAGGAGCCATACAGTGTTCTTTCATTATCATTCGACACATCTTCGGATGATGGAAGTTATCGATATTTTCCAAATAACTATTTTGTGATATCGAAAAATTTCTTGATATATTATCATTCGCAACGAAAGGCTTCCACTTGAATTTTCCAGCAGTAATTAACGATTCAAAAATAACAGCGGCAGTATAAGTATCAGCTCCTATAAATTTTCCGAATTGTACATTGTCATAATAAAAAGGAATGTTTTGCAAACCCTCTCTTTCAATTCTTGATATATATTCATCAATTACGTTTAATAATAAACTATAATGTTTAATCGGAGTAGCCGAAAGTAAGAACGCCGCATCCAACAAGCTTAATCTGTAGAAGTTTTTATATCCATCAGATATTACAGTATCTAATATTGCTTCATCAGAAATTGTAAGCATTGACTTTGCAGATTGTGCTTTTGAAAGACAATATAATAAAATATAAGGTGTAGAATAGTGAAAGCTATTATGAATTTTTCGATAGTAAATAGGTTGTTCAACAAGTACATATTTCCAATATAAAACATTTGAGAGTTCCATTATTGAATCACTAATAACTAATTTCACTACGTCTTCCTCTAAGTTTAATAATGAACAACAAAAAAGACGGTCTATGTTATCCATTTTATTTTCACTATCATTAAAAAAATTTTCGATAGCTGAGATAATATTCTCATATTTCAAATCTTTGTTTTTGTTATAGATATCTTTAAGGTGAAACCAGTTTATTGCCGTTTGGATTAAATCACCTGCAAATTCCGTATTAATTTCATTTTCTGATTTTTTTAATATATCAAAATTCATTCCGCCAAATGTGTCATCAATAGAAATTATTTTACCATATGTAGCTAATGCAAGCATTGCACTAAATTTTCCTTGCTCATAAACACCGAATTCATTTTGGCGTTTTTTAAGCCAATAATATATTTGATCTTGTATTTTATCAACATTCATGAGATCCACTCCCTTAAAAAATCATTATGATTTATTAACGTATTCAAACGACAAATATATTTATATTTACACTCTTCCTTGTGACATTGTGGTTTATCCCACATTTCTATTTCTAATGAAGAAGTATTATCACTCAATATGTTACTATCATTTAAATTTTCAATATCAAAAGAGTAATTTTTATTTGGCTTTTCGATTTCAAAATCAGATAATGATTTTCTGTTTATTAAATACATCACTAGATTATTATTATCAATATGGCATAATGGTATCCCGTCTAATGTTAATTGAAGTTTACAATTGCATTTCCAAAAATAATTTAAAAAGCTATTGATAGCTTCTTTGTGCGATTCTTTATCTACAATTTGATTGTTTTTTAATGCAACATCAGAAGGAATTAATCCACTGATCATTAATATGTCGAATTTGAAATTATCTATTAAATATTTTGCAATATCGGTAATAAATCTGTAGTTTGACCGACAAATCAGTATTTTAATTTCAAATATAAATTGATTATTTTTATGCAGCTCACTTAAATTCTTTAAAGCCTTTACTGTTTCATTAAAACTATCATTATTACGGGTAAGACTATTATGCAACTCCGCATTATGTCCATAAAGTGGTATAGTAATTTTGGAAGGATTTTTTTTGACTATTTCATTAACAAAAGTATTATCAGACAATTTACGTCCATTGGTGAATAAAATCGTTTTAAATTCGTTAATATCGCAAAATTCTAATATATCTATTAAATGAGGGTTTAATGTTGGTTCACCGCCATTAATTATTACTTTATCATTTTTTGAAATATCCATTTTTATTGCAATTTCTTTAAATTTATCTATCGAAATATATGGATTCCCCTTTTCATTTAAATATAAATCCTCATAATTCGCAGCACAAAAACAACAATTACTATTACATACTTTATTAACATTAAAATAGAATAAATTCACTTTGTAAAACTCCTTCTTTTATTATGGAACTTTATTTACATCTACTAGGTCATATATTCCTGCTAACAGCATAATAATTCCCTGCACTCTATGCGGTTGAACGATATAAGTTCCTTTTGCAGCATTTGTTCCTCTCAAAAAAACTTTACACAAAACGCATACCAAAATGG